>JBAUAY010000583.1:0-1815 GCA_049676235.1 Streptosporangiaceae bacterium | reverse complement strand
CCGGCCCGTCGTGACCAGCTACCACCAGCTCGCCGACCTGGCCGGGCTCCTGCAAGACCGCGGGCTCCCGGCCGCCCAGGTCCGGCAGATCCTCGGCGGCAACGCCGCGGACCTGCTGCACCGCATCAGACCGTGAACGCCGGGCGTGCCCAAGGACGCGCTGGCGCACTATGCGCGGGCTGCCCGGCGGGCTGCCGGAGCGAGCGCATAGGGCCGGCGGCGCCGTTGGCGGCGGCCTGCCGCACGTGTACCGGTCATGGTAGGCACCCCCCGGGGCGGCGGCGGCCGGGCAGGTCGGCAAGCTCCCGGGTCTCAGATTCTGAGAGATATCAGCCGGGCATGCCGGCGAGTTGATCGACGAGCATTGTCAGGCGCGCTTGGTGGTGGTCCGGGCGGAGCCGGCGGGTGCGGGTGAGGGTGGCGACGCCGTGCAGCGCGCTCCAGGCAACCTCGGCCAGGGTCTCAGGGTCACGCCCGTCGGCCAGTGGCGTGACGGCTCCCCGGAGCTCGGCGAAGGCGGCATGCAGCTCGCGGGGCGCCGCGGGCCGGCCGAAGGGGAGCTCGGTGCTGAGGGTGAACATGGCGTCGTAGAGGGCGGGATGCTGCAGGGCGAAGCCGACGTAGGCCCCGGCGAGTTCTCGTAGCGCGGCTTCGGGGGAGCCGGCGGCCTCCCGCGCGTTGTGCAGGATGAGGCGCAGTTCAGCGAATCCCTCGACGGCAACCGCGTCGATAATGCCCCCTTTGCCGGGGAAGTGGCTGTAGAGGACCGGCTGGCTGTATTCGATCCGGTCGGCCAGCCGGCGGATGGTGACGGCGTCCCAGCCCTCGGCTTCGGCCATCTGGCGGGCGGCCGTGATGATGGCCTGGCGCCGGCGGGCCCGGTCGCGCTGACGGCGCTCGGCGACGGTCATGCCAGCCATCATAGCGTCCCTAGATAGGGTAGCACCGCTAGACTTATCGTTGCTAGTAGTGCTAGCGTCGCTAGAAAAGGAAGGAAGGAGCCTCCCATGACCACTGACCACCAGCAGCTCGCCGAGCGCTACCTGGCCATGCTCAACCAGCACGACCCCAACGCCGTCGACGGCTTCGTGGCCGTCGGCTACATCAGCCACAATCCCTTCGTCGAGGATGGTCGCGAAGCCAACCGCGCCTTCTGGGCCGGCTTCTTCACCGCCTTCCCCGACCTCACCGCCACCATGGACGACCTCATCCCAGCCGGTGACCGGATAGCCGGGCGCTTCACCTACCGAGCCACCCACCGCGGGCCGCTCTACGGCATTCCCCCTACCGGCCGGCCGATCGAGATGCGGTCGATCGACATCTGGCGGGTCCAAGACGGCGAGTTCGCCGAACACTGGGATGAACTCAACCTGCTCGAGGTATTCCAGCAGCTCGGCGTCATCCCCGCACTCGACCTGGCCGCCCCGCAGGCCACCTCATGACCGTCCTCGCTCCACTGCCCTGGCCGCCACCGCCGTCATCTACGGCACCGACGTCTTCGCGGCGATCGTGCTCCGGCCAGCCATCGCTCGCGCCGATGACCGCACCCTGACCGGCGCAACCGGCTACATGCACGACCACGCCCACCGGCGCCTCCCCGTGCCTGGTGCCATCGGGCTGGCCGCCACGGTCTCGGGCACTGCCGTGGCGGCCCTGGCTGGGCACCCCTCGCCGCCGCCGGCTTGCCCGTGTCGTCCCTGTCGGCCGGGCCTGTGCCCGCGCCCGTGGCGACGGCGGGGCCAGGGCGATAACGGTCCCCGATCGCGGCGCCCCTGCTAAGCGGCGATGAGCCTGCGGGGAATCAGTGGGCGTCTC
>JBAUAY010000582.1:0-2170 GCA_049676235.1 Streptosporangiaceae bacterium | reverse complement strand
GGACTGGAGAGCCAGGGCGGCCGGATGACCAGGACGCGCCACAGGCCGACGAAGTAGCCCGCCGGCATCCCGAGACCGTAGACGACGAAGGCGAATATCGCGGCGATCGGCACGGCCAACGCCAGGTAGCCCAGGTAGAGCGCAGCGATGACGATGAAGAGCAGGCCGTATAGCACTGGCACCGGTCCGGCCTCCCCTCACTGCCTCGCGGCGGGCGGGTCGGGCCTGGGCCCGCCCAGGAATTTGCGGGCCAGCGCGCCGCGGTGCGCGTCCCGCCAGGCCTTGAACGGCTGCGCCATTCCAGCGTCGTTCTCCAGCGCCTGGGCCAGGGCGCTCAGATCGCGGCGATGCCACCTTCGGACCTGCTCGAAGGACGTGCTCAGCCACTCGCCGAACTGGGCCTGGGCGAACACCTCGGGATGAGCGAGCGCGATGAAGACCCGCCTGGCGAGGGCGACGTCTGGCTGCATCGGCCCCAGTCGGTCATCCAGCATCCGGCAGAAGCCCACCGCGACGCTTTGGGGACAGCCGCGCAACGCCCGGCCGAGCGGGTCGGCCTCGATGAGCAGCCCGGGCAGTGTGCGGTCCAGCATTTGGCGGGTGGCGTTGTCGGCCGTCGCGTACTCGCTGAACAGGCTGGGGAACACGTCAGCGTCGCCCCTGGGGCCGCTCAGGCGGGCTCGCTGCAGCAACGGCGATATCCGCACCGCGTTCCGCACCGAACGGGTCTCCTGCTCAGGCAGCATCGCCAGGATCGGATGGTCGGCCAGCACCTCGGCCAGCCGAAGCCAGCCATCGCTCGTCGCACCCGCGGCAACGGTGCTGATCTGCGCCGCGAACCAGTCGAGGACCTCGGGCGCAGCGGGATCCGTCAGGGAGCCGAGCAACTCGGTGAGCTGATCCGGCGGGCAGCCGCCCGGCCAGAGCAGGCGCAGCAGCACCCCGTCGACCCGCGGTGACCGCTCTGCTCCGGCTCGGACGTCCACGATCTCGTCGAAGGCCCGCAGCGGCTTCAGCTTGCCGCCGGCCACACACTGCAGCAGCCATAGTTCCGTCAGTTCAGGATGCCCGGCCAGATCGTCGCGGGTGAGCCGGGTACCGAGTGGACCGCTGAGCAGCGCCTGGGCCACCTCCGGTGGCTCGACCGCCAGCCGTCCGAGCAGGCCGCGCAGGAGGGCCGGGTAGGCGGTGAGGATGCGAGCGAGTTCGCGCTCCCGGCCGGCCGGGTCGAGGCGCGTCCGGCCGTACCGTTCGAGTTCCGCCTCGGGCAGCGCGACCCCGGAGGCAGCCGCCCAGCTCAGCATCGCCCGCACGATCTCCGGCGGGGCCTCCTCCAGGATCTCGACGGCCCGGTCGCGCGCAGTGTTCGCAGCCGCGCTCTGGAACCGGACCGGCGTCGCCGGCTCACCCCGCATGATGTGCGCGGCCGCCTGGCTGGCCAGCAGGCGCTCGGCTTGCTCGACTCGGGCCGGGCTAACCAGCCGCCGGGCCAGGCCGAGCAGGTCCGCCAGCCGCTCGTCGGTAAGCGTCCCATCCGGCTGGGTCAGCACGACGCCCAGGCCGACGTCGATGAGCTGAGCCTGCATCCGGCCCGCCGCGTCAGGCAGCCACCGGGCCACCGCATCGGCATCGCCAGAAGATAGCGGCGTGCCGAGCAGTCCGGCCGCCACGGCGACGGGGGCGAGCCAGTCGTCCAGGTCTTTCTCGTCCCCTGACGCGAAGGCCGCCGCCTGCTGCCACAGCCCCGACGAGGCCATCACGCCGGTGCTCACCAGCAGCGCGGCCAGCGGGTGGACATCCTGCCCGGGCGTCCGTCCGGCGGCGAAATCGAACATCTGGAAGCTCGTGGCGGCGTCGGACGGCAGCATGTCCGGCAGGACCCCGGTCAGGTGATACCGGGAGTAGCCGGGCCGGTGGCTGTAGGTGGTGAACGTCATCCGGTACGCCAGGCGCTCACCCAGGAAGTAGGAGACGGCTGCGATCCACCAGGCGTTCTCGGTCACATCGTGGCTGACCACCAGGACCGGCCGCTGACCGGCCATCGCCCGCCCCACCGCGGTCAGCAGCTCGGGCAGGACCGTGTCCGCCCCCCGCGCGTCGAGGAAAGCCTGGACGCCCGGCCGGTCGATGACGCCGCGCGGCGGCGGCCCGAGCAGCTCGGGCAGCTGGG
>JBAUAY010000581.1:0-1821 GCA_049676235.1 Streptosporangiaceae bacterium | reverse complement strand
TCAGCGCCCTTCCGGAGCAGGTCGAGCAGCCCGTCGGTCAGTGCCGCCAGCGCGACGTGATTGATGGCGATGGTCCGCTCGTACCCGTCGGGTGACAGCGCCTTGCTGGAGAACGCGGCGCCCGCGTTGTTGACCAGTCCGTTGAGTCCCTTCGGCGCGGCCTCGTGCACAGCGCCGGCCAGTGCCCGAACACCGGCCAGAGATCCGAGGTCTCCGGCTACGGCCAGGTACTGGCCGTTGCCGTTGCCGTTGGCGGCCAGCAGGTCGACAGCGCGTCGGGCGTGGTCGGCACCGCGGGCGTGCACCAGCACAGTCGCCCCGCTGTTCCCGATGCCTTGGGCTGTCTCATGGCCGATACTGCCGTTGGCACCGGTGACTAGCACGGTCTGCCCGTCCAGCCGGCCGGCGAATTGAGCATCGAACTTGCTCATGGTCTCTCCTCGGAAGATACACAGTAGGAGTGAGTCGTGCAACTCACTCTGTCATGCTCGAAGTGGGCTGTCAAACTCAGAACCTGATCGTGGCGTCATGGCCAGCCATGCCCGGGAGCGACCAAAGCTCACCGCCAAGGGAGAACGCGCCCGGCCCGAATCGCTGCGGCGTCCGCCGGCTTAATCGATCAGCGCGGCGTGGCTGGCACCACCCTTGAAGACGTCAAGGCCGCGGCGGACGTCAGCGGATCGCAGCTTTACCACTACTTCCCGGACAAGGACGATCTTGTCCAGGCCGTCCTCGGCTACCAAGCGGATACCGCCGTCAATAACCGACGACAAGCCGGTTTCGGCAACATCGTGCGTCTTCGCGCCTGGCGCGGCTCAGCTCCACTTCGTGGCCGGCGGGTTGCATGGAGTTGACCTGGCGAGCCGCAGATTGCCGTCGGAGGTGAGGTCCCTGACTCGGTTGCCAGGAAGTGCACCGGGTTAGGCGCCAGCGAAGGCAGCTGGGGTCCGGTCAAGGTAACGCTCCAACAGTTGCGGACAGAAGGCGGCATCCTCCGCACTCAGGCCGGACAGCTGGACCTCCACAACAGTTGTGCCGTCGCCCGTCGGCGTGAACGTGATCTCAATGAGTGCAAGTGCCGGCGTCGCCTTGTCGGTTCCTTGACGGTCCCAGTCAATCAACGTGCGGACTGGGGGATCGACTTCTATGTAGCGGCCGGCGATCACCGTCCCGTCGAGGTCAAGGTGGAACGCGCCCCCCCGCCGAGGAGCCTTCATGAAATTTCGTCGGCCTTGAGCAGACCGGCCCATGTCCAAGAGGCAGAGCCAGTCAGGGTCGGCAAGATGAGCTCACAAAATGCCAGCCCGGGCGCAACCAGGTGTCCGCACCGTCGAATGGCAGCGGGTGAAGAAGCACATCGTGCTCAGGCAACTGCTTTATCCAAAAGCCGTGAGCCGACCTCGGCGATGGCTGTGACGAACCCGGTTTGGGCTCATCTGCCGACGGCAAGGGCGAGGAGGGTATCGACCGCAGTTTCGAACGGACGGCTACTCCGTTGCACCTGGGAGAGCAGAAGCCCTCCTTCGAGCGTGGCGAGCAGAGTAATGGCGAGGTCGTCCGGGTCAACGTCGGATCGGAGTTTCCCCTCGGCATGAAGGGATCGCAGTCCATCGCCGATGGCGGCTGCCCACTGATCGAACCCTGCCGCGATGAGCGCTCGGGCCTCGGGGTCATTCTCGGCGAGCTGGCCAACGAGCGAGCCAAGTGCGCAGCCCCCCTTTGCCTTGGTGCGCTTCGCTGCGGCGATCACCATCTTCCGCCAGGCCTCGACTCCGTTCGCGCTGCCGAGGGCCTGCCGGTTGCGACTGACGATGGCGTCGG
>JBAUAY010000580.1:0-2917 GCA_049676235.1 Streptosporangiaceae bacterium | reverse complement strand
GAAGGCTTGAGCGGCCTCGCGATGATCCTCGGTGAGCCCGGTGTGCACATGGTGGGTCGCTTCCAGGTCCATGCAGTCGCCCAGCTCGCCGGATACGGCCCGGTTCAGGTTCTCCTTCATGTAGCGGTAAGCGATCGACGGGCCCTGCGCCAGCCGGCGGGCACGGTCCATGACCTCCCGCTCGAAGTCGGCCGCCGGGAAGATGGCGTTGACCATCCCGAGCCGCTGGGCGTCCTCGGCGCTCAGCCGCTCCGAGAAATAGTAGAGCTCTTTGGCTTGGCTGCTGCCTACCAGCCGAGTGAGAAACCATGTCCCGCCGTAGTCTCCGGCGAACGCGACCTTGGCGAAGGCCGTGGTCAGCACGGCCCCGGGTACCGCGTAGCGCAGATCGCAGGCCAGCGCCAGTGACAGGCCAGCCCCGGCCGCGGGCCCCCCGATGGCGGCGATCGTCGGCTTGGGCATGCTCCACAGACGGCCGCTGGTGGCCCGCTGGTTCAGTCGCTGGCGGTGGATGAGGGCGTCGAGTGACCGGCCTGCACCGTCGCCGCGGTCCGTCGGTGAGGCGGCCATGTTCTTGACATCGCCGCCGGCGCAAAAGGCGCCGCCCGCTCCGGTGAGCACGACGCAGCCAACCGCTTCGTCGGTCTCCACCTGGGCCAGGACCGCCGCCAGGGCGGACACCATGGCGTGGGAGAAGGCGTTTCGCCGATCCGGCCGGTTCATCGTGATCACCGCAACGCCGCCGTCGATTTCGGCACGCAGATCCTCGGTTCCGGTATCGAGCGCGGTCATGTCATCCTTCCTCGCCGGCGAAGCGGACCCCGCCGATCATCCATGGCCCGCCGCCAGGCAGTCCGGCGATAGTCACCTCAGTGATTCCCTCGCCATGACCGCCCCGGGCAGGCACGAACCGCAGACACTGGCCCGAGTCCTGCAGCTCTGCCACTTTGGTGTGCCCTCTGTCGGCGGCGGAGATCCCGAGCACCGCCGCCCAGCGCCGTGCCGCGGCGGCCGGGTCGTTGACCTCGATCGTCAGCCCGGTCAGGCCGCCGGGGCCATGTTCGGGCACCCGCCCCGTCCACGACGGCCCGGCCCACCTCCACGATTCCTCTGGGGCCGCCCAGTCCAAAGACACGATGGCGCCGGGGACGTCCCTGGGATGAAGGTGGGTCGCGGCGATGTCGGGCAGGTCGGCGGTCCAGACCACCCGCACCCCCAGACCGGCGACCCTGCGGCGGGCCGCGGCCAAGTCCCGGACCTGGAATATCGCCATGTACCCGCCGTCACCGCCGCGCCGCTTGAGGTACCGGCCAGCGGTCGTGTCCGGCTGCGCCGGCGCCACCACCTCCACGAACGTGTCACCCACCGCAAACACCGCGTTGGTCAGGCCGAACCGTCCCACCCCCGGATCGTGAAAAGGCGGCGGCCAGCCGAAGGCCCGGCGTAGCTCGCCAGCCACCTGGCCGCAGTCGCGCGCCACCACGGCCACCTGACGCAAGCGCGGTCCAGTCAGCACACCCCAACCATAAGAGATCCGCGCGCCGCAAGCGGCGCCAGGCGGCAAGGCAGAGCAGGCCCGGCTGAGGACCGCACCTGCGGCCGGGCGTTCCAGCGGGCGCCGGCGCTAGACGGCAGCGACCCCGCCGTAGGCCCAGGCTCGGTCGGCATTCGGCCCTGGATCATCGCCGTCCGGCCGCCAGTAGGAGACCAGGACCAGGCCGGGATCGACTAGCTCGCGCCCGTTGAACATGCGCAAGATCGCGTCCTTACTGCGAGGAATGAGCACGGCGCCGCTGCTTTCGGCCACCTCGGCGTTCGCGCGCATCTTTTCCGGCGAACGCTCGTCGGTAGCATGCGAGATGACCAGGTAGCTTCCCGGCGCGAGCGCCGCCAGATAGCGGGCCACGAGGCCGCCCGGGTCGTCGGGATCGGCGATGTGGTGCAGGCACCCGACGAACAGCAGCCCCACCGGCCGGGCGAAGTCGAGCAGTTCCCCGGTCCTGGACAAGACCTCGTCCACGTCGCGCAGGTCGGCCCGGGCAACGGCGGTCGTATGGTTCTTGGCCATCAACGCATCGGCGTGCACGGATACCACCGGGTCGTTGTCCACGTACACCACACGCGCGCCAGTGTCGCCCGCCTGGGCGATCTCATGGACGTTCGGGCTACTCGGCAGCCCGCTGCCGATGTCGATGAACTGGCGGATCCCGGCATCGCGCAGGAAACGGACGGCGCGCACCAGGAACTGGCGGTTACCGCGCACGGTGTCCAGGATCTCCGGCATCACGTTCATTACCTGCTCGGCGGCTGCCCTGTCTGCGGCGAAGTTGTCCTTGCCGCCCAGCCAGTAGTCATATACCCGGGCCGGGTGCGCGATGTCCGTGCGGATCTCCGCCGGTACCCCGTTCTCCGGCTGGTCCGATCCGGTCATTCCGTCCTCCTCGTGATGGCCTGCTCGCCCTCGATAATGCCATGCGCGGGGACAGGGCACGACCAAGAATAAAGCAGGCGCCTCGGAACCAGCCGACTGGAGCAGCCCGTGACCTCGGCACGGACGCTGTTGCCGTTCACCCGCCGCCCCTTCCATGGCAGAGCGGGCGCGCATACCGAATCTGCGGTGGATTGAAGGGCAGCACTTATCATCGGCGAACTTCTACGAATTGCCGCCATTGAGCCCCGGAAACCCGCCGGCCCACCCGGGCCCAGTCCACTGTGCCGCTTCTTCACGTCTCCCGCGGCGGCCCAACATGACCTGGCGCGGCGCTAGTCTGTCTCCTGTGAGCCAAGGTGGGGAAATCTCCGTCTCGCGCGTCTTCGACGCGCCGCGCGAACTGGTCTACCGGGCCTTCGTCGATCCCGACCAGCTGTGCCAGTGGTTCGGGCCCGCGGGCTTCTCGGTGCCGTGCGAGACGGTGCA
>JBAUAY010000579.1:0-2421 GCA_049676235.1 Streptosporangiaceae bacterium | reverse complement strand
AACTCGAAGCCGTGGCGCAGACCTCCCCGAAAGCGAGCCGGGACGCTTTCGCGCGATTCCTGCTCTGGCTGCGCGCAACGCCGCCGACCGAGGTGGGCCAGCACTACGTCGAGACATTCGACCTGCGCCGCCGCTGCGCGCTGTACCTGAGCTACTACCGCTACGGCGACACCCGCAAGCGCGGCATGTCCATGCTCACCTTCAAGACCGCCTACCGGGCTGCCGGGTTCGATCCCAGCGACGACGAGCTGCCCGACTACCTGCCCATGGTGCTCGACTTCGCCGCACTCACCCCACGCGGGGAACGCCTGCTGCGCGCGCACCGGGCCGACCTCGAACTGCTGCGGCGCGCCCTCGAGCAGGCGTCCACGCCCTACCTCGATGTCGTCGCCGCCGTATGCGCTCTGCTGCCGAGACTGGGACGCCGCGAGGCCGGACTCGTGCATGCCGCGTGGGAGGCCGGCCCGCCACGCGAGGAGGTCGGACTAGAGCCGTTTGCCCCGCCGGAATACCTGACCGGTTACGGAACCCCGACGTGACTGCCACCGCCGCGCAGGTGTTCTGGTGGGTCGCCCTGCCCTACCTCGCGCTCGGAGTATTCGCCGTCGGGCACGTGTGGCGGTGGCGTTACGACCAGTTCGGCTGGACCAGCCGCTCCACGCAGCTCCAGGAGCGCCGCATGCTCAAGTGGGGGTCACCGCTGTTCCACTACGGCACCTTCGCCGCCATCGGCGGGCACGTTATCGGCGTGCTCATCCCGGAGCGGTGGACCCAGGCGATCGGCATCCCCGAGAACGTCTACCGGTGGTTCTCCGCCGGCGCCGGGACGCTGGCCGCGGTCCTCGTGATCGGCGGCGTGATCGTGCTGGCCTCCAGGCGGCTGCTGGTGCCGCGGGTGCGGGCCACGACCGCGCCGATCGACTATGTCACCCTGATCCTGCTGCTGATCGTGATCCTCACCGGCATCGCCCCAACGATCGGGATCAACCTGCTCGGGCACGGATACAACTACCGCACCACCGTAGCGCCGTGGTTCCGCAGCCTGTTCACCGGTTCCCCGGACGTGCAGGCGATCGCGCACGCGCCGTTCATCTACCAGCTGCACGCGACCGCCGCGTGGATGATCTGGGCGCTATGGCCGTTCAGCCGGCTCGTGCACGCCTGGAGTTACCCGCTGTGGTACCTGTGGCGACCCTACATCGTCTACCGCAGCCGCCGACCCGCCCCGCCCTCCGAGCCGGGTACCGGCGGACGCAAATGGCGCAAGATCGGTGCCCCGTACTAGAAGGACGATTCCAGCTGCTGTGAGGCCTTCCGCCCACCGCAGAGCGTTCCCGTTTGATCTGCCGCGCGATCAGGGCGCCGGGCAGGGCCAGCATGGCCACTCCGATGACCAGGGACAGCCACGTAACGGCCGGCAGCATGGCCGCAATGAACAGCGGAAGTCCGGACCAGGCCGGAAGAGCAATGCGATCGGAATTTCGGTTCAGTCTCCCGTGGCGAGGCTTGCTGGCGGCGCAGCGCCTAAAAAACCGGGTAGGGGAGCAAGACGGGGAGCAAGCGAGCGGCGATTGTGGGACACGTCCGGCGACATGCAGCGATTAAAGCTGCTGGTAGAGCCGCTTCCAGCGACGTCCAGCCACGGTTCGGGTTTATATGGCATGCAAGAGGTCAGGGGGTTCGAATCCCCTAAGCTCCACGATTTTACAGCTCAAAGGCACATTTCGATCATAGAGATGATCTTTGACCTCTTGCATGCAGGCAAGCGCATATCCCCCCGACGCCAAGGTTTCTGGCACGGAAGTCCTCGCAGATCAGACACGTGCCGCAGGTCGTGGCCGCAAGAAGTCACGCTGAAATGCCCCTTCCCGGGGAGCAAGACGGGGAGCAAGCCGGAAGTAATCAAGCGATCTGCCCGTGCTCCGCGACCTTCTTGTCTGAGCCCGAGTTGCCCGGCGGCTACTACCCTCGGCGACCGTAACTTCGGGTTAAGGGACGTCCAACTAGGCGGGACTGTGCGCGTTGCTTGAGACGAGGGCTGATTACGCGGCGTGGCGGGGATGACGCGGCTCCGAGGTGCCGGCTCGGTGTGGGGGGCAGGTGGGCTGCGGATCGGGGCTCAGCGTGCCGGATTTCTGGGTTTTGTCGCCGGTCTGGGCAGGTTTCGGTCCTGCCGGCCACGCGCTGGTGCAAGCGCGTGTGCGCGGGGCTCCTGTGGCGATGGTCTACCTGTCCTGGTGCCCGGTGGCGGTAGCCCGGTGCGGCGATGACTGGTTGCGGGAGGGCTGTGGTCAGGGGGGTGGGTGCGGGCTGGTCTGGGCGCGGTGGCCGGGGAAGTCGGGCTGGCCGGTCAGGGCGGCCCGGTTGAAGATGGCGGCGAGTTCTGCTGCCTGGGTTCCCTGGCCTTCCCGTTCGGTCTGG
>JBAUAY010000578.1:0-17645 GCA_049676235.1 Streptosporangiaceae bacterium | reverse complement strand
GGGCCACACCGCGGTGCGGGCGCCGCTGGACGGCACCGTGGTTTCGGTCGCGGCCGTGCCTGGGAACCCAGTCGCTCCCGGCGACGAACTGCTCGTCATCGAGGCGATGAAGATGGAGCACGAGGTGCGCGCCGCGGCCGCCGGCCTGATACACGAGGTGGCGGTGGCGGCAGGCGCCACGGTGCACGCCGGAGCGGTGCTAGTCGTGCTGGCCGAGTCCGCGGACGACGTCGCCGAGCCGGCGCAGGCCGACGATCTCCCCCTGGATCACGTCCGGCCGGATCTCGCGGACGTGCGGGAGCGGCACCGGATCGGGCTCGACGAGGGACGGCCCGAGGTGACCGAGCGGCGCCACGCCGCCGGGCGGCGGACCGCTCGGGAGAACATCGCCGACCTCGTCGAGGAGGGCAGCTTCGTCGAGTACGGCGCGCTGACGATCGCCGCGCAGCGCCGCCGCCGCTCGCTCGACGACCTCATCGCGCGCACCCCGGCGGACGGCCTGGTCATGGGCACCGCTATGGTCGACGGCCGTCCGGTCGCGGTGATGTCCTACGACTACAGCGTGCTGGCCGGCACCCAGGGCGCCATGAACCACCGTAAGACCGACCGGCTGCTCGAGCTGGCCGACCGTGAGCTGCTGCCCGTCGTCATCTTCGCCGAGGGCGGCGGCGGGCGCCCGGGCGACACCGACACCACCGCCGTGGCCAGCCTCGACGTGCCGACCTTCCGGCTGACCGCCCGGCTGTCGGGTCGGGTGCCGCTGGTGGCCGTGGTGTCGGGCTACTGCTTCGCCGGCAACGCCGCCCTGGCCGGCGCCTGCGACGTGATCATCGCCACGCCGGACGCCAGCCTGGGCATGGGCGGGCCGGCCATGATCGAGGGGGGCGGGCTCGGTGTCGTCACGCCGGACGAGGTGGGGCCGATGTCGGTCCAGGTGCCGAACGGTGTGGTGGACTTGCTCGTCGCCGACGAGGCCGCCGCGGTGGCGGCGGCGCGGCGCTACCTGTCGTACTTCGGCGGCTCACGCGCTGGCACCCAGGACGCTCCGCACGGCGACCAGCGCCTCCTGCGCCACCTCGTCCCGGAGAACCGGATGCGCAGCTACGATGTACGGCCGGTCATGGAGGCCTTGTGCGACACGGGCAGCGTGCTCGAGCTGCGGGCCGGGTTCGGCACCGGGGTGCTGACCGCCCTGGCTCGTATCGGCGGGCGCGCGGTCGGGCTGCTGGCCAGCAACCCGCTGCAGCTAGGCGGGGCGATCGACGGCGACGCTGCCGACAAGGCGACGGCGTTCCTGGGACGGTGTGAGGCACACCGGCTGCCGGTCGTCTCGCTCGTCGATACGCCTGGCTTCATGGTGGGCCCCGCGGCGGAGCGGACGGCCATCGTGCGGCGCTTCGGCGCGATGTTCGTGGCCGGCGCCCGGCTCACCGTGCCGGTCTGCGCGGTGGTGCTGCGCAAGGCCTACGGCCTCGGCGCGATGGCGATGACCGCGGGCGACCTGCGCCGCCCGGCCATCACCGTGGCCTGGCCGACCGGAGAGTTCGGCGGCATGGGCCTGGAAGGCGCGGTGCGGCTGGGATACCGCAAGGAACTAGACGCGATCGAGGACCCCGATGCCCGCCGGGCGCGCTACGAGGAGCTGGTCGCCGAGCAGTACCGCCGCGGCCAGGCGCTCAGCACCGCCGCGGCGTTCGAGATCGACGACGTGATTGACCCGGCCGACACCCGCGCCGTGCTCACCGACGTCCTCGCCCGGGTCAGCTGACGGGCGGCCTGGCCCTAGGGAACGGGGTCCTGGTCGTAGCGGCTCAGCCCGGGTTTCTCGTCGTAGATAGACAGTCGTAGATAGACATAGGCGTTCCCTACGGGTCAACCGGCGGGCTCCCCTGTGGGTTTGGTCGGCGGATCCCCCGCGCGCAGCGGGGCGCCGTGATACCGGCCCTCGTGGGCCAGGACGGGGCGCTGGTCGCCGCGCAGTTCCGGATATTTGTCCTCGAGTTTCTTCCGGGCGCCCCACGTACGGCGCAACTGGCCGAGATACTCGGGATTCCCCTCGTAGGTACCCCGCCAGGTCTGCGGCATCCGCTCCATCGACGGTCCGGGATCCGCCTGCCCGGCCAGCGATACCCGGGACGGGATCTTCTCGCTGACCTGGCCGCACGCGGGGCAGTCCTGCCGTTCCCGCTCGGCGATCGTGGCCATCTGCTCGAACAGGTGCCCCTGCGGGCAGCAGTAGTCGTACAGCGGCATCTGTCACCAGTTCTCGATGGAGTGGGCGAAGATCCCGGCGATATCCTCCTCGTCGACCGGGCGCGGGCAGGTGGCCAGCAGCCGCTGCTGCTTCATCGTGCCGGGCACCAGGTCGGGGATGTCCGCCTCGGTGTAGCCGACGGCTCCGATGCCGTTCGGGATCTCGATGTCGCGCATCAGGTCGATGACGGCGGACGGAAGCTGCTCGCTCGGGTCGTTCTGCTTTCCCTGGTCCGGCGCCAGCAGGGCGGCGGCGGCCAGATGGCGTTCCGGCGCGCTGGGGAAGCTGAACCGGAACGCTTCCGGGGCGGTCAGCGAGACCGACATCCCGTGCGGCACCATCGGCTCGGCCTGCGGGTAACCCGGGGGCCGGTAGTCCTTCACCATGCCCGCGATCGGGTAGGCGTTGGCGTGCGGGATGTGCACGCCCGAGTTGCCGAACCCCATGCCGGCGAAGGTCGCGGCCAGCATCATGTTGCTCCGCGCCTCGAGGTCGGATCCGTGCCGGAACGCCGTCCGGAACGAGGCGGCGAGCAGCATGAGGGCCTTCTCGCACCACAGGTCCGAGACCGGGTTAGAGCCGCAGTAGGTGACCCGCTGCTCGGGCTGCTTGCGGTCGAACGTGGTGTACCAGCGGGCGGTGTAGGACTCCAGGGCGTGGCACACGATGTCCATCCCGGCGGAGGCGGTGACCTCCGGCGGCAAAGTCAGCGACACGAGCGGATCGATCACGGCCAGCGTGGGACGCAGCCGCCAGTGGCTGATACCGGTCTTGACCCGCATCGACAGCACGTCGAGCACGCACATCGCGGTGCTCTCCGAGCCGGTCCCGGCCGTGGTGGGGACCGCGATCAGCGGCTTGAGCTGGCGGCTGGGCGCACGACCGCCGCCGATCGGCTTGTTGATGTAGTCCATCAGCGCGCCCTCGTCGGTGGTGAGCAGGTTCACCGCCTTGGCCGTGTCGATGGACGATCCGCCGCCGACCGCGACGAAGCCGTCCCACGGCCCCTGCCCGCGCGCGTAGCCAGCCGCCTTGTCCATGCTGTCGTCGGTGGGCTCGATGTGACAGCCGTCGTAGATCTCCGAGCTGATGCCGTGCTTGGTCAGCGACTCGGCGATGCGCGCCGGGATACCGAGCTCGTTGATCCGCGGGTCGGTCAGGATGAGGACGCGCCTGGCCCCGTACTGGGCCATCTCGAAGCCGATCTCGTCCACGGCGCCGGCGCCGAACTTCAACGGCGGTGCGCCCCAGGTGAAGATGGTCTCCTCGGTCAGGTCGATACCGGGTGAGGCAGCCATCAGCGGTAGCTCCCGGTGGGCGCGACGCGCAACTGCTTGATCTGGTCGGCGTCATGCCCGAACACCATGGTCGCGTCCGAGGAGGTCGCGATGGCGCGCAGCTTCTCGACCGAGGAGTAGAACTGCTCCAGGTTATTGACGATCGCGGCCGGCACCGCGGGGGGACCGTAGCTCGCACCCATGTAGACCGCGTCGGCCGTGAAGATCATCGTGCCGGTCTCGGGGAGGTCGACCCGCATCGACATGCTGCCCGGTGTGTGCCCCGGCGTCTGGATGAAGCTCACCCCGGGCAGGAACTCCGCGTCCCCGGTGACCGTCTCGAACTCCAGCCCTTCGTAGTCGGCCTTGAGGTGCGCGCCGTTAAAGGGACCCTCGAAGCCGAAGGCCCATTCCTTCTCCGCCTCGCTGCAGACCAGACGCGCGTCCGTCTCCTTGAACAGCTGGGCGTTGCCGGCGTGGTCGAAGTGCAGGTGGGAAAGGACGACATAGTCGATGTCGCCGGGGGTAAGGCCGAGTTGTTTCAGCCGCGAGTCGAGGTACTCGTCGTCGGACACCTGCTCGTGCGGGAAGAAGTCCTGCAGGCCGGTCGGGGCCCAGTGTTGCTCCCAGTTCCGCGGGCAGCTGGTATCCCACAGCAGCTTGCCTTCGGGGGTATCCACCAGCACGCAGTGGGTCGGCACATCGACCCACTCGGCCGGCAGATGCTTGTTCTGCCGATTGCGTATCGCCCGGCCCGGCGCCAGGAGGAGCCAGGTGAGGTCGGCGGTCATCGCTCCGCAGGGAAGGATGCTGACGGTCGTGCCTGCGCCCATGCAGGACCTCCCGGATAAAGTTACGGCCAGATCACAGTTGCCAGCCTCCGTCGCAGGCGTAGCAGTGTCAAGGCTGGCGTTCCGGCCCGAGAGATCAGCTCAGGCCAGAGGCTTGCAGGAACGCGCGGGCGATGACCTGATAGCCGGCCTGGTTGGCGTGCTGGTTGGGCCCGCGGGGCGGAGCGGCGCACTCCCAGGTCCACTGGCACAGCAGAGCGACGTTGCGCGGTGTCGGTCCCTGCTCGGTGAAGTCGGCGGTGTCAAAGGCGCCGAACACGTCGGCGACCCGGGCACCGGACTTGGTGTAGACGCGATCCAGCAGGTCGTTATAGGTGGCGGCCAGCCGTTCCGCGGTCCAGGCGACCAGGTGACCGGGCAGGCCGTCGCGCCATTCGGCCAGCGCGGGCAGGTAGTAGTTCATCCCGACGATGCGGACGCCCGGCCCGGCGGCCTTCAGGCTGGCCATGATCGTGGTCAGGTGGGTGACGGCGGCCGGGACGCCGGTCACGGCGCACGAGGCGAGCTGGGTGAAGCTGGGCTGGCCGCCGCAGCGTTCGGGGTCGTTGGCGCCGATGTCGATGGTGACCAGGAGCACCCGGCCACGATGAGCGTGCAGGAAGGCGACCGCCGCATTGAGCTGCGATCCGCCGGGATAGTGGCATATCCCGCCATCGATCATCGTGCTGGTGGTCTCGCCCGGGCAGCCCAGCTTGACCAGCTTGAGCGTGGGGTGGCTGGTGCGCAGCGCGGCGTAGACCTGATCGGGATAGCCGTCCCGGGTCTCCACGCTGGCGCCGACCGCGTCGGGCTGAACGCCCTGGGACAGCGAATCGCCCAGCGCGAGGTAGTAGGTGGCCGGGGCCGGGTTCGCGTACGCGCCGTTCGTCGCGGCAGAGCTTGAGCAGGCCGTGAGCACCGCGGCGGCCGCGGCGATGGCCAGCGGGAGGCGTAGGCGTGGGATGCCGGTCAGGCGCATCGTCACCTCCCTGAAATGGCTGCGACCAGCCTGGGAAGCTGACCGGGAGCCACCGTGACCACGCGTTGGTAGATACCAGCCTAAATGCTTGTTTCACCATCCGCGGCAGCGGTCAAGTGAGCGGGAACCCATTCCGGCCGGACACCTGCGGCGAGGCAACGAGCAACCCAAGGCCTCGAATGAGATCTTGGGTTCCGGCCGTAAGCGCTCACTTGGCAGCCGTCCGACCGCCCAGAGGGATAATTCGATTCCCCTCGACTACTGCTCACATGAGCTGGCTTGGTCACCTCCCCAACCCGAGGCGAATCAACCTGGATCGAATTCCGCCAACGTTCCTGTCATGAACGTTGGCCATCTCACCAAGGTTCATCCCCGAGGCGTGCTCCTCTCGGAGCTGCGCCTCTTCTTCATCCGTCCATGGTGCTCCCAAGCGGGAAGCCCTAGCGGCGAGCGAAGGTCCCTTGACGAGCGAAGGTCCCTTATGGCTGCCTTGGCGGGTCGCTACCTCATCTACGCGCCACTCGATCATCTGGATGTACCCGGTGAGCCAGCGTTCGATTACTTCGTCTTCGGTCCCGAATAGGGTCTCGGTGCCATCATGCCGAAGCCACTGGCACTTGAATTCGTGGCGGTCGTCGATCGTACGTCGCGAGGCGTAGGGGTCGGGGCCTTCGACAGGCTCAGTGAACCGAACACGAACCCAGAAGCCGGGACTTGCCACAGAACCAAAGATAACCCGATCAAGACCTCCCCCGGCGTTCCTTGCACCCCCTCCTTTCGCCGCTCCGCGATCCAACGATCGCACGGCGCATCACGCGCGCCATCCGCGGACGAACGGTGCATATAGGCAGGCATGTTTAACCGGCTAAGTCACGAGCCGGTTAGCCGTACCGTCATCAAAACGGGCCGCACTGCCGGAAGCGCACCCCGCGAGTCCTGCATTAGGTGTGGCGGCTGGCCCGCTGGCCACGAATCGCGGGCCAGAAGGCGCCGGTCCGGCGAGCCGCAGCTGGCCGGGCTTCCGGACCATGAGCAGGCTGGGTCGTCGCGAGGCTGGCCATCAGTCCCCGGCCGCGTTGCCCGCGCTGGTCCTGCGTGGTACATCCGGGATTCCCCCGGCCCCGGACGGCTTCAGCCCGCGAGCCTGGAGCCAGTCCCGCAGGTCCGCGCGGACGTCCGCCTCGGGTCGGTCAGTGCTCAGCTTGAGCAAGATGCCGCGGCCGCGGTAGTACTCGACCAGCGGGGCGGTTTCCCGGGCGAACACGGCCAGCCGGTGCCGGATCACGCCCAGCGTGTCATCGGCCCGGCCGTCGCGTCGAGCCCGGTCGAGCAGCCGGCGGACGAGCTCTTCCTCCGGCGCGCTCAGGTAGATCACCGCGTCGCTGGTCAGGTCGAGCTCCAAGCCGAGTTCGGCCGCGCGCAGCGCCTGCGGCATCGTGCGCGGGAACCCGTCCAGCACGTAGCCGCCGGTGTCGCGGGCGGCGGCGACCACCGCTGGCACCAAGATGCTGAAGATCAGCTCGTCCGGGACCAGGTCGCCGCGCGCAGTGTACTCGGCGACCTGCCGTCCCAGGCCGGATCCCCGCGCGACCTCCGCCCGGAGCAGGTCACCCGAGGAGATGTGCGCGGCCCCCGTCTGCTGTGTCAGCCACCTGCTGTGCGTGCCTTTCCCGGCACCCGGCGGCGACAGCATGATCACCCGCACCATGACGACTGCACCACCCCTTGCCCGCACAGGATCTGCCTGTCCAGTATGGCCTGCTATCCCGTCAGCCGCCCGGCGTGCAGCTATCATTCCCCGCCGCCACCGGCATGTTCTTCCAGGGCCAGCAGGCCAGCGATCTTGAGCATCGAACGTGGGTCGGCGCGACGTGAGAGAATCCCGGGCCGCTGCTGGACGCTATCGCGGCTGACCGGGACAAGCTGACCGGGTAACACAGGGCGACCGGCCAGGGACTGCAGGAGCGACCAGCGTTCCGGAGCGCGGCTCGCCCAGCCAGGCGACGCGGGCGGCGAAACCCGGACGGACGCGGAGGCTGGGACGGGCGTCCACGGGCCGGACACGTCAGCGATCAGGGCGGCCAGTTCGCAGATGGTGCGGGCGGAAAGCGCGGCCCCCACGCGCTCGTCCAGCTCCGCCAGGGTGAGCCGCCCCTCGGCGACGGCCGTGCACAGGATGTCCACGGCGGTGTCCCGGTCGGCGTCCGAGGCCCGCTGCTGCGGCTGGAACAGCGGGCCAGGGAGGATGAAGGCGAGCGGCACCACGGGGATCAACGGCTGGGGCTCTCTCACACCGTGACGCGGCGGATCGTGGCCTGGCCGCCGGCCAGGCACACCACCGTCAGCGCGGCGATGACGCCGGTCAGGTCGAGGGCGCTCAGGGTGGCAGGGTGCCCGTCTGCTGGGCGCAGCAGCAGCGGGCCGCCGCTGGACCGGGTGTAGGCGAACGCGACGGCGAGCGCGACCAACGCCTGGACGGCGATGAACGCGAGCAGGCCCAGCGTGCCCCACCGGCGATTCACGATCCCGTACCACATGCCGTACACGAACAGCGCGGACAGCCCCACGAACGAGGTCAGCCAGGTGGCGTACCAGGGCCCGTTGAGGAGATACGGCACCCGGAAGAAGGTGATGGACAGTCCCCAGCCGCCGGTCGCCCGTTCGATGGCCTGCAGCCCGGCTATTACCAGGCCGGATACGAGGGACGTCGACACCCCGAGCAGCGCGGTACCAGCGTAGAAGGAGCGGCGGGTCGCGCCGAGCGCGAGACCGAACGGCAGCCACCGGCCGACGCGCTGCACGCCCGTCACGAAGAACATGCCGAAGATGACGACCAGCCCGTCGCGGAAGTGGTCGCCCCCCCGGGCCACGGTCACGGCAAAGACACCCGCCAGGGCCGCCCATGGGAGCCCGAGGAACATCCCGGGCATCACCAGGTGGTAGCGGGCCACCTTGATCATGGTGTTCACGCGCTGGTCCTCTCGGTCAGGGAGCCGGCGCCGGCCGCCCCGGCGGACGCGCGGACCACAAGCTGCTGCAGGGACAGCGGGGTCAGGTCCAGGCCCAGCGACCGGGCCCGATCGCGATCTTCCGGAGATATCCGCCCCACTATGACGACCGACGCCTGGGAGCCGAGTCCGCGCCGTTCCCAGACCGGGCGCCCCTCGGTGAAGGAGTTCACCGCGAGGACCGGGCCGCTCACCGTGGTGACCATGCCCCGCAGCCCGTCGGCTGCCGTGTCCAGCACGACCCGGCCGCGGTCGATCACAACCACGTTCTCGAACAGGCCGGCGGCCTCGTCGATCAGGTGGGTGGACAGCAGCACCGTGCGGGGGAAGTCCGCGTAGTCTGCCAGCAGCCGGTCATAGAAGATCTGCCGCGCGACGGCGTCCAGCCCAGCGTACGGCTCGTCGAACAGCGTCACCTCGGCGCGGACGGCGAGCCCGATCGTGATCCCGAGGGCCGACCGCTGCCCGCGCGACAAGCTCTTGACCGCCTTGCCCGCCCGCAGGCCGAAGTCCTTCAGCAGCGAGGACGCCAGGCCCGCGTCCCAGCGCGGATAGAAGAAGGACGCGGCCCGAAGCGCCTGGGACACCTTGAAGTCCGGGTACCTGAAGTCCGGGAACACCTGATCCTCGCGGACGAGCACCAGACGGCGCAGGACGTCCTCGTTCTCGGCCGGCGGCGCACCGAGCACCTGAACCGAACCGGACGACGGGAACTCCTGGCCCGCCAGGATGCGCAGCAGGGTCGTCTTTCCCGCGCCGTTACGGCCCAGCAGCCCGGTAATCGTCTCGGTGCCGATCGTCAGGTGCACGTCATCGAGGGCAACCTGGTCGGGGTACCTCCGAGTCAGCCCGGTTACCGAGATCGCCGGTGTCACAGCGACGCGCCTTCCCGCTCGTTGCTGGTTTCCTTGATCAGCGCAATCAGCTCGTCCGCGTCGATCCCGAGCCGGGCCGCCTCGGTCAGCAGCGGCTCCACGTACCGCTCGGTGAACTCGGCGCGCCTGCGGGCCAGCAGCCGCTGCCGCGCCCCGGTCGCGACGAACATCCCGATCCCCCGCCGCTTCTCCAGCAGCCCGTCATCCGCCAGCACCTTGATCCCCTTCGCCGCGGTCGCCGGATTGATCCGGTAGAAGGCGGCCAGCTCGTTGGTGGACGGCACCCGCGCGCCCTCAGCCAGGCCGCCGTCCGCGATCTCCCCCGCGAGCCTCTCGGCGACCTGAGCGAACAGCGGGCCGCCCTCGTCCAGACCAGCCATCTCTGGCACAGCTATGAACCTCTCTGCCTCATCGCTTCAGTCGTTTATTACTTGAGTAATGTACCGCTTAACCCGGAGTCCGGTCAACGGCCGAGAGCCACCCGTGCGCCGGTGAACGGGCGGAACGAGAAGCCGGGGCCTGTGGTGGGCTGGGCTGTACGTCACCAGGACCGCACAGCAGGGACGAATCGACACAGTTACATCCGACAGTGCACCAGTAGAGCCGCCGGTTATCTGAAGTCAGTTTCAGGTGTCTCCGGATGGCCCTTCAAGCTGCGTCGTGCTCGCGCATGCGGGCAGCTCAGCTTTGAACCTGCGCTTGATGGACTGGTCCTTCGCGTCTAAGGTAAGCCGCGCCGCCTCTTCATCGCTATCTTCTGGGTATCCGCGGGGCGGAGAACGATGCTGCCGGGACCGGCCGGCCGGGAGCCGTCATCAGGAGCACGCCGATGAACACGCTGGCGGCTTACATCACCGCGCTGGGTCCCGCTGAGCGCATCGAGGTCGGGCAGCTGCCCGTCCCCGCACTCGGCCCGGCCGACGTGCTGGTGCGGACAGAAGCACTGGCGGTTGACCAGGTCGACACGCTGGTGCGCTCCGGAGCGTATCGGACGCCGACACCGTTCCCGTTCATCATCGGCCGCGACATGGTCGGCACGGTCGCCGCGGCCGGACCGGGTGCGGTCGGCTTCGCCGAAGGCGACCGGGTCTGGTGCAACAGCCTTGGCCACGGCGGGCGGCAGGGCTCGTTCGCACAGCACGTCGTCGTGGCCGCCGAGCGGCTCTACCACCTTCCGGCCGGCATCGATCCCGCTCAGGCCGTAGCGGTTCTGCACACCGCGGGCACCGCCAGCCTCGGCCTCTTCCGGCGGGCGCGACTCCGCCCGGGTGACACCGTCATCGTCGGCGGAGGCGCGGGCGGCGTCGGCAGCGCCGTGGTGCAACTCGCCGCCGCCTCCGGTGCCCGCGTGATCGCAACGGCCGCCGACGCCGATGCCGGATGGTGCCGGGCCAGCGGCGCCCAGCAGGTCTTCGACTACCACGATCCGGAGCTCCTGGCCAAGCTGGGTGAGGCCGCGCCGGGGGAGCCGACATCTACTGGGACACCTCAGGGCACCAGGACCTGAAGGCAATTGCCGTGCTGCTCGCCGTCGGCGCCCGGATCATCGTCACGGCCGCACCTGACCCTATCGGCAGGATTCGCAGCTGGGAGTGCCGACAGAGGCGTGATCCGCGGCTACCAAGACGACGGCTGCGAGGAGGGGGCAGGAGCGGCGCGGAGTGCGGTGATGGCGTGGCTGGTCCATCGAAGGCTGGCGCGGTGGACCGCCAGGCCGTGGTCCAGGGCCAGGCCCGGATGGCGGTCGTCGAGCTTGGCGGTGGTCGCTACGTATCGCTCCAGCCCCGCGGTGAACGCCGCGAGCGCGTCCTTGAGGTTGTCGAGGAAGCTGAGCACTTCCTCGCGCGAAGACGCGTGTTCCATCATCACGAAGCGCATGAGGTGCAACCCCAGGTCACGCGAGACCGTGGACACTTCTACCGGCGTGCGCAGCCAGGTCGCGTGGGCTGCCCGGCCGGCCTGAGTCGGCTCGTACACGCGGCGGTGCCTGGCCGACTCGCCGGTCCCGTCCAGCGCCTTGACCAGGCCCTTCGCTTCCAGGCGGCGCAACGCCGGATAGAGCGAACCGGAACTGGGCTGGTAGATGCCCATCGGACTGGCGGCAAATATCCGCTTCAGGTCATAGCCGGACGCCGGCGACAGGCAGACCAGGCCAATCAGTATGTGCTCGAACGGGGTGAGCTGTGGTTCGGCCATGATCAGCAATTTACCTTGCCTCCATAGGTCGAATCGACCTATGCTGCTGGGGAAGATAGTTGAGGGCGCGCTCCCATTTCACCTGGCTCGGAGCAGCAGCGCTTGCCACGGCCAGACCAGGACAGGGATCCGCAGGCCAGCACGAGAGGCACTTGTCGTGGACGCGAGCCGCGATGCCAAGCCAACCGCAGGAACCAAGCCGGAGATAGCCGGCCGGGTCCGCTCGATCGCGAAAATCGTGATCATCGACGTCGCCGCACCGCTGATCGCGTACAGCCTGCTGCGCTCCGCCGGGATAAGCACGGTGACGGCCCTGGTGCTAAGCGGCGTGTTCCCCGCACTGAGCGTGGCCATTGGCGTCATCCAGCACCGCCGTCTCGACGTCGTCGGTGCCCTGGTCCTAGCCGGGGTACTCGTCGGCACGGCGCTGGGCCTGATCAGCCACAGCGCCACGCTGGTGCTGATGGAAGGATCGGTGCCCACGGCCATATTCGGCGTGGCCTGCCTGGGCTCGCTGTGGACACGGCGCCCGCTGATGTACGGCATCGCCGTGGAGTTCATCGGCCCGGACACGGCTAAAGGCCGCGAGATGATCAGCCTCTGGCAATATGAGGGCTTCCGGCACATCTTCCGGATCATCACCGCCGTATGGGGCGTCGGTTTCCTGCTCGAAGCCGCCCTGCGGGTCGCCATCGTCTATAACACCTCGACCGGCACGGCCCTGTCCCTTTCCAAGGTCACGCCGTATCTCTGGGTGGGCATCTTCGTGGCGTGGACGGTCGCCTACGGCAGGTACCAGGGGAAGAAGGGCCAACGAATGATGGCCGCCGCCGCCGCTGCCGTCGAGGGACCGGAGAACCGCCGTCGTTCGGCCTCATCGTCTTGAGACCTGGTCGGCGGGTCAGCGCGGTGCGACGGGCGGGCTCTCGTAGCGGCCCTTGATCCGGTCGCCGGCCGGGTCGAACGGCGGGCGCAGGTGGACGGTGGCCGGGTAGAGCCGGCCGCCGACGTTCACCTGGTACTCGCCGGCCCGGATGACGTCGGGGGTGAGCACGCGGCCGTCGGGGTGGCGGATGTAGGCCAGGCCGACGCAGCCGCCGACGGTCTCGCCCCAGGCGCCGGAGGTCACCTGGCCGACGGCGGCCCCGTCGCGGAGGACAAGCTCGCCGCCCCAGATCATGGCGGCGGGGTCGGCCAGCACGAGCGAGACCAGCCGGCGCCGGAGGCCGGCCGCCCGGGCCTGCTCGAGCGCCTGCCGGCCGAGGAACGGGATGTCTTTCTTCAGCTTGCAGGCGAACAGCAGTCCGGCCTCGGCCGGGTGGTAGTCCGGGGTCAACTCGCGGCCGAAGGCCCGGTAGGCCTTCTCCAGTCGCAGCGACTCGATCGCGTAGTAGCCGGCGTTCGCCAGGCCGAGGTCGGCGCCCGCGTTCATCAGGTCCTCGTAGGCGCCCACGGCGAACTCCGCCGGGACGTACAGTTCCCAGCCGAGCTCGCCCACGTAGGTGATCCTGGTCGCGCGGACCGCAGCGTAACCGAGGTCGATCTGCTGGCTCGAGCCGAACGGGAAGGCCTCGTCGCCGAGGTCACTGCGGGAGAGTCGGCTGAGCAGTTCCCGCGACCGCGGGCCCATGACGCCGTAGACGGCGAAGGCGGAGGTGACGTCGACCAGCGACGCGTGGCGGCCTGCGGGCATCCGCCTGGTGATGTGGTCCTTGTCGCGTTCGGTGGTCGCAGCGCTGCTGACCAGCAAGAACTCATCAGCCGAGAGCCGGGTGACGGTGATGTCGGCCTCGTAGGTGCCGTGCGCGTTGAGCATCCCGGTGTAGACGGTCCGGCCCGGGTCGACCGCGACATCGGCGGTGCACAGCCACTGCAGCACCTGTTCGGCGTCCCGGCCGGTCACCAGGTACTTGGAGAACGAGGTCTGGTCGAACAGGGCGACGCCGGTGCGGGCGGCCCGCTGCTCGGCCGAGGACCAGGGCTGCCAGTTCTGCTGCCCCCAGCCGTACTCGATGTCGGCGGGCTGGCCGGGCGGCGCGAAGAAGTTCGCCCGCTCCCAGCCCATCTTGCTACCGAAACCCGCGTTGGCCTGCTTGAGCAGGTGATACGCCGGGGACCTGCGGAACGGCCGGGCGCTGGCCAGCTCGCGATTCGGCCACGGCACGGCGTAGTGCAGGCCCAGGACCTCGCTGACCCGGTCGTGCAGCCACTGGTTGTTCCCGTTGAAGGCGGCGAAGCGGCGGATGTCGACCGCGGACAGATCCAGGCCTGGCTCGCCCCCGATGATCCATTCGGCCAGCGCGCGCCCGGCGCCGCCCGCGGACGCGATGCCGACCGAGTTAAAGCCGGCGGCGACGAAGAAGTTCCGCAGCTCCGGTGCCTCGCCGAGGATGAACTGGTTGTCCGGGGTGAAGCTCTCCGGGCCGTTGTAGAACATCTTGATCCCGGTCTCGGCGAGCACCGGGATCCGGTGGACCGCGCTGTCCATGAGGATCGCGAAGTGGTCCCAGTCCTCATCAAGCAGTTCGAACTCGAACGGGTAGGGCAGCGCGTCCGGCGCGACCCACGGCTTGGCGTCGGGCTCGAAGCCGCCGACCACCAGCCCGCCTACCTCCTCCTTGATGTAGGTGTAGCCGTCCGGGTCGCGGAGGATCGGGAAGTCCCTGTGGACCCCGTCGATTTGCTCGGTGACCACGTAGAAGTGCTCGGCCGAGTGCAGCGGCACGGTCACCCCGCACATCGCGCCGACCGCCTTGGCCCACTGGCCGGCGCAGTTGACCACCACCTCGGCCTCGACGTCGCCCTGATCGGTGCGCACGCCGGTGACTTGCTGGTTCTTGGTAAGGATGCCGGTGACGCGGGTGCGCTCCCTGATCGTGACGCCCTTGTCGCGGGCGCCGCGGGCCAGCGCGGCGGTCAGGTCGGACGGGTTGGCCCGGCCGTCGCCGGGCAGCCAGATCGCCCCTTCGAGGTCGTCGAACCGCAGGATCGGGTAGCGCTCGCGGGCTTGGTCCGGGCTGATCAGCTCGCATTCGAGCTGGTAGGCCTCGGCGGTGGCAGCCGTTCTGCGCAGCTGGGTCATGCGGTCTTTCGTGCGGGCGACGGTGACGCCGCCACACCGACGGAAGCCGGTGCCCAGGCCGGTCTCGGCCTCCAGCCGCTCGTAGAGCTCGCAGGAGTACTGCACCAGCCGGGTACCGTTCTCCGAGGCGCGCAACTGCCCGACCAGGCCGGCCGCGTGCCAGGTCGTGCCGCAGGAGAGCTGCCCCTGCTCGAGCAGCAGCACGTCGGTCCAGCCAAGCTGGGCCAGGTGGTAGGCGACGCTAGTGCCGATCACGCCGCCGCCGATGATGACGACGCGGGCCCTGGGGGGGAGGGCTAGGCTGGCGAAAGCGCCCGGGATTTCAGTCATCGCGCTGAACGTCCTCGAGTAGCTGGCCGAAGTCACCGGCGGTGAAGCCGCGGGCCGCGCCCTCGAAGCGTTCCATCGCCCAGGACCAGAAGTCGTAGTCGATCGGGCTCGCGCCGTTCTGGATAGCGCCCCACAGCGTCCACCCGTACATGCCGACCAGGCCGCCGAGCAGCCAGGCCCGGGCGATCTTGCTCGGCCGTGGCCTGCCGTAGTAGGCCGTGACCAGCCCGGCCAGGGCGTCTCGGGACAGGTGCGCCTCGGCGGCGATATTGCCGAGCTCGAAGCAGGCGTCGTTGTTGCCGGACAGCTCGTAGTCGATCAGCCAGATCCGCTCCCCGCCGTCGATGAGGTTGGCGGGCAGCAGGTCGTTGTTGCACGGCAAGGTGCCCTCGGCGCGGACCGCGAGCGCTTTCTCGGCCGCGGTGAACTGCGGCTCCAGGTCGTCGTAGCCGGCCGGGATCTTGAAGCCGCGGGACCTGGCCACCGACAGGTACCGCCGCTGGATGCCGAACATGTCGAAGTCGTTGCCGAACCGGTCGCCGGCGTGCAGCCGACGGCACGCCTGGGCGATGCGCGGGAGGTTCTCGGCGGCGGCCACGTCCGCGGCATCGAACGTCCGGCCCTCGATGTAGCCGATGACCAGCAGGCAGTCCTCGGGGCGGTACTCGACGATCGGCGCCCCCGCCCCGGCCGTCGCCGCGGCCACCGAGTTCCGGTACTCGCAGTCCCGGTCGATGGCCAGCAGTTCGCTGCCGTCGGAGGAGATCCGCGCCACGAATGTCCCGTCCGGCGTGGTCACCTTGTAGTTGCGGTTGGTCAGGCCACCAGACAGCTCGCTGACCATGCGCGGCTTTGCGGCCAGGCTTTTCGTCCGGTCGAAGAGGGCGTCGAGTTCCGCGGACATCCCTTCCCCACTCTTGAGGTCTAGACCCTAAGGCTCACCGTAGGCCACCAACGCCGAAAGGGTCTAGACAGTTTGGCTGCGGGGCTCGTACGCTTCGCCTCACGGGTCCCATCGGCCGGATTTGGAGGCCACTTAGATGAGCACTGATCTTTCCGGCGGGCAGGAACGGGACTCCGCCGATCTCGCCCGCTTCGGCTACTCCCAGGAACTCAAGCGCTCGCTCGGGCTGTTCAGCTCGTTCGCCGTGGCGTTCAGTTACATCTCGCCGTCGACCGGCATCTTCACGCTGTTCGCGCTGGGCCTGACCACCATCGGCGGGGTGTTCATCTGGACCTGGCCGGTGGTGGCACTCGGCCAGTTCATCGTCGCGCTGAACTTCGCCGAGGTGTCCAGCCACTACCCGGTGGCCGGTTCGGTCTTCCAGTGGACGAAGTACCTGGCCAACCGCAGCTACTCCTGGTTCACCGGCTGGATCTACCTGTTCGCCGGCATGCTGACCGTCACCGCGGTGGTGGCCACCCTGCCGCTGGCGCTGATCCCCGCGCTGAACGGCCTCGGCTGGCATTCGCTGAACGCGGCCAGCCTGAACACCCAGCTGGTGGTCGCGCTGATCACGCTGGTCGTCATCACGATCCTGAACATCTACGGCGTCAGGCTGGTCTCGATCATCAACAACACCGGCGTGGTGTTCGAGATCCTGGGCATGTTCGTGTTCGCGCTGGTGCTGATGGCGTTCCACAACCACCAGGGCTTCAGTGTGGTGACCAAGAGCGCGGGCCTGCCGGTGACCGGCAGCACGTTCCTGGCCGCGATGTTCATGAGCCTGTTCGTGATCTACGGCTTCGACACCGCGTCCACGCTGAGCGAGGAGACCCGCGACCCGCGCCGGGCCGCGCCCAAGGCGGTGCTGTACTCGGTGATCGGCGCGTTCATCATCGGCGGCGTGTTCCTGCTCGGCACGCTGGTGGCGATCCCCCACCTGGGCGTCGCGGTGAAGAACGCGTGGGGGCCCGCGCAGATCATCGAGGCGAATTTCTCCACCCCCTTCGCCACCCTGTACCTGTTCGTGGTGTCCGCCGCGATCTTCGTCTGCTGCCTGTCGATCCTGGCCGCGACGATCAGGCTGTGCTTCGGCATGTCACGCGACAACCAGCTGCCGCTCTCCGGGGTGCTGTCCAAGGTCTCCCCCAGCCTGCATACCCCGGTGTGGAGCTGCGTGGCGGTGGCGGCGATCGCCGCGATCCCCTTCATCCAGTACTCGGGCGCCGGGATCATCGCGATCGCGGCCACCGGCATGATCTACCTGAGCTACTTCCTGGGCAACATCGTGATCATGCGTGCCCGCACCCGCGGCTGGCCCAAGGCCAGCGCGCCGTTCCGGCTCGGCCGCTGGGGCCTGCTGGTCAACATCGTCGCCCTGGTCTACGGCGGAGCCATGCTGATCAACTTCGCCTGGCCGCGGGCGGCCAGCAACCCCAAGCCCAACCAGACCGCCGGGCTGCTCAAGCTGGGCTTCCTGGACGGGATCCCGATCCTGTGGACCGTGGTGATCTTCATTGTGCTCATCGGGGTCATCTACTACCTGGTGGTCGGACGGACCAAGGCCTTCGCGCCGGTGACGGCACCGTCCGAGGACGACGCGCCGCTGGTGGCGTCCGCCCCGGAAGAGTGAGCGCCAGCGGACGACTGAGTCAGTGCACGGCTAGATGAGGCGGGCGCCTGAGCCCGCGCGCGGGCTGCGGCAGCCGCCTCAGATCGTGCGCGAGCCGGGCACCACCGTACACGCGCAGATCGAGGACTGGCTGGCCGGCCAGATCGCGGCGGGCGCGCTGGTGCCAGGAGACCGGCTGCAGACCGAGCAGGACCTGGCCGCGTGGTTCGGGGTCAGCCGGATGACGCTGCGGCACGCG
>JBAUAY010000577.1:0-4156 GCA_049676235.1 Streptosporangiaceae bacterium | reverse complement strand
GGATGAGGCGACCGCGCGGGCGGCCGCCATCCACGGCGGCGTCGAGGATCGCGTCGGCCGGCTCAGCGGCGGACGCGCCGAGGCGGTACGCCAGCTCACCGCTGTCCGCGAGATCGTGGCCAGCCTGCTCGTCCGCGACACCGCCCGGGGTTCCCTGGTCGACGAAGTAGCCGCTGCCGCGGCGGCGGCGCTGGCTCCCCTCAGCGCCGAAGCCACCGCGGCCGCGGCATCTGAAGGTTAAAGACACGGATCACGCTGGCGGTGGGAGGCTATCCGGGTGCGGCTCGCGACATGGAACGTGAACTCGGTCAAGGCGCGGCTGCCCCGACTGCTGGAGTGGCTGGCCGAGGCCGGCCCCGACATCGTCTGCTTGCAGGAGACCAAGTGCGCGGCCGCCTTGTTCCCGGCGACCGAGGTCGGCGAGCTAGGTTACGAGGTGGCGGCGCACGGCGACGGCCGGTGGAATGGCGTGGCGCTGCTGTCGCGGGTCGGCCTCGAAGACGTCAGCCGGAGTTTCCCCGGTGAACCAGGTTATGAAGGTGAGCCGGCCGAGCCGGCCCTGATCGACGACCCCGGCCCGCGTCGGCCGGAGGCCCGGGCCATCGGCGCGAACTGCGGCGGGATCCGGATCTGGTCGCTGTACGCGCCGAACGGGCGTACGCCCGACTCTGCCCACTACGCCTACAAGCTCGACTGGTTCGCGGCGCTGCGGACCGCGCTGGCCGGCGAACTCGCATCCGAGCCTCAGCTGGTGGCGTGCGGTGACTTCAACGTGGCGCCGACCGACGACGACGTGTGGGATCCGGCGGTGTTCGTCGGCTCCACCCACGTCACGCCGCCCGAACGGCAGGCGCTGGCCGACCTGCGGGCGCTCGGCCTGCGGGACGTCGTGCCCACCGCGATGAAGGGACCGCATCCGTTCACGTACTGGGATTACCGGGCCGGCATGTTCGCCAAGGACAATGGCATGCGCATCGACCTGGTGTACGCGACCAAGGCCGTGGCCGGCCGGGTCCGGGCGGCCTACGTGGACCGCGAGGCCCGCAAGGGCAAGGGGCCGTCCGACCACGCGCCGGTCGTGGTGGACCTCAGCTGAGGATGCGCGCCGCGTTGTCGTGCAGCACCGCGCTCATGACCTCGGCCGGCAGGTCCAGGGCCTCGAGCTCGGACAGGCACCGCTCCGGCGTGAAGAAGGGGTAGTCGCTGCCCCACAGGAACTGCCCGGACAGCCGCCCGCGCAGCTCACGGATCACCTCGGCCGGGATACGCCGCGGTGACCAGCCCGAGATGTCGATGTACACGTTGGTCTTGTGCAGCGCGATGGCGATCAGGTCCATGTGCCACGGCCAGCCGAAATGCGCGGCCACCACGGTGAGGTCCGGATGCGCCGCGGCCACCGGGTCGAGCTTGAGCGGGTGCGCCAGGTCGATCCTGATGCCCTGGCCGCCGGGCTGGCGCGCGCCGATGCCGCTGGTGCCGGTGTGGAACAGGGCCAGCAGGCCGTGCCGCTCACAGGCCGCGAAGACCGGCCAGTACTGCGGATCATCGGGCGAGAAGGCCTGCAGGGACGGGTGGAACTTCACCCCGCGCAGCCCGAGCGAGGCGATGTTCGCCACCTCGGCTACGGCGGCGTCGCCTTTCAGCGGGTCGACCGAGCCCAGGCCGGTGAACACGTCGGGATAGTCGCGGCACGCGGCGGCTACCGTCTCGTTCGGGACCCGCGGCCGTCCCGTCGCGGTCTCCGCGTCCCAGGCCAGCAGGACCGCCTTCACCTCGAGACGGCGGTACAAGGCCGCGAGCTGGTCAAGCGACTGTCGCTGGGCGGGCGAGCGGAAATAGGCCTCGGCCGCCTCGACATACCCGGCCATGCTGCCGTCCAGCCAGTCCGGGGTGGGCAGGTGCACATGGAAGTCAATCGCGCGTGGCACCAGCCCACCGTACCGCTCAGCCGCGACTGAGGCCCTGGCTGTCCAGGTAGCTGGCCGCGATCTTCTTGGGCACCACCATGCACCAGGCGTCGATGATCAGCTCCCGTAGCTCGTCCTCGTCGAGCACCGGCAGCCGGGCGCGGACCCAGTTGTACCGCTCGTCGCTGCGCAGCGGCATCATGAACTTGCCCGGCTCGCTGGCGACCAGGGCGGCGCGCTCTTCCTTCGGGAAGCCGAATCCCAGCCGTTCCTCATCGGCCGAGACTGAGGCGTAGACAAGCCTGCCGACCCGGAACTTCGTGTGGTCCCCGATGAGGTGCTCGGTGGTGCGCGGCAGCGACATCGCGATCCGCCGCACATCCTCGACGGTAGCCATGACACAACTCTATGAGCGCCGGGCGCGGAGGGCGGACAGCCCGGCGGCGAGCGCCATGAATCCCATCGAGGCGTAGAAGGCGGCGTGCAGGCCGGAGGTGAACGCGACGGCCAGCGCACCGTGCAGGGAGGTGCTGCCGACGAAGATGGCGAAGGCGAGGCCGCGGGAGATCGAGCGCGAGGCGATGAGGATGGCTACCGCGAACGAGAAGACCATGCCGATGTTCGCGAACGTCCGCAGCATGCCCGAGGTGATGCCGAACGACTCGGGCGGAGCCGCCTTCATGACCGCCGAGCTGTTGGCGGGGAAGAAGAAGCTCGCCCCGATGCCGTTGATAATGCTCGCCAGGACGACGACCCACAGGCCAGTGGTCATGGTGAGCTGGGCGTAGATGGCGAGCCCGACCACCTGGATGGCCAGCCCGGCGGTGGCGGGCAGCACCGGCCCGCGCCGGTCCGCGAGCCGTCCCGCGTACGGGCCGGCCACCGACCCCAGCACGTAGCCGGGGACGAGCAGCAGCGAGGCGTGGATGGGCGATAGGCCGCGCGGCCCCTGCAGGTACATGATGACCAGGAAGAGCACGGCGAAGCTGGCCAGGCCCTGGAACAGCGAGGCGAGCAGCGACGGCGTCATGGTCGGCACCCGGAAGATCGACAGCGGCAGCATCGGCTCGGCCTGCCGCTGCTCGATGACGACGAAGACGCCGATGAGCGCGATCCCGCCGATCAGGTAGCCGGCCACCTCGGCGTCGAACGCGGTGGTGGCCAGCCTGGTCATGGCCCAGAGCACGCCGAACAGGCCGAGCCCGAGGGTGATCATGCCGGGCAGGTCCAGGCGGCGGCGGGTCCGCTCGGCGTGCTCGTGCAGGACCCGGACGGCGACCGCCAGCGCGGCCACCCCCACCGGCACGTTGATCAGGAAGATCCACCGCCACGAGAAATAGGTGACGATCACGCCGCCGAGCACGATGCCGATGACCGCGCCCATCGTCCAGCCGACTGAGGTGAACCCGTAGGCCCGGCCCCGGAGCTCGCGCGGGTACAGGTCGGCGATCACCGCGCCGCTGTTGGCCATGATGAACGCCCCGCCTACCCCCTGCAGGATGCGGAAGCCGATGATCGACGCCTCGTTCCAGGCCAGCCCGCAGGCCAGCGAGCCAAGCACGAAGACCGCGAAGCCCATCTCGTACATCCGGACCCGGCCAAACATGTCGCCGAGCCTGCCGACCTGCGTGGCGAGCAGCGTGATGACGAGCAGGAAGCTGATGATGACCCAGACGACCGCGGAGAGCGTTACGTGCAGCCCGCGCTGGATCTCCGGCAGGGCGAGCACGACGATCGTGGTGTCCACCGCGGTCATCAATACGCCGGTCATGATGACGACCATCGCGACGCCGGTTCGCTGCGGCGCCGGAGCCTCGGCGTCCTGCTGGGTCACACGGGAAACGGACACGCGGCTAGCGTAACGCGCGGTGGTAATATGCCGGCCGGCGCGAGGACTACGCTAGAAGATGGCAATTCCGGGTAAAGGGGCTGTCACTTGGAGAGAGATGAGTCCTCGGTCGGCCGCGTCGGCGTCCTCATCGTGGGGACGCGGGGCGGCGACGGGCCTGGCGAGGTGCTCATCAAGATCCGCGGCGGCTCCGAGGCCTTCCTGGCCTGGTCCGAGAAGCCGCTGCCCAAGGGGGCGACCGTCCTGGTTATTGAATCGCGCGGAGCGCGGGCGGTCGACGTCATCGAGTGGGAAGACGTACTCGGTGACAGTCCGCGCGTTCCGGGGTTACTGCTTTTAGGAGATGAAAGACGATGTTCGGTTACCGTGTTCCAGCGCCCGACGAGGCCATGCTGATTTC
>JBAUAY010000576.1:0-10209 GCA_049676235.1 Streptosporangiaceae bacterium | reverse complement strand
GGCGGCTACTGGGAGGGGCTGACCGACACGGAGATCCGCGCCCGCTACCCGGTCGAGCACGCGTCCTGGGACCCGCCCGACGGCGAGCCGAGCCCCGTGGTCGCCGAACGGGTGGCCGGCGCGCTGCACCGCATCGCCGACGTACTCGCGCAAGGACCGGCCGGCGAGCCGGGCACCACGACCGGGCTGGCCGTAGTGGTCAGCCACGGCGCCGCGCTGCGCCTCGGCATGTCGCGGCTGCTCGGCATGCCGGATGAGCTGTTCGGCCTGCTCGGCCCGCTGTCCAACTGCTCCTGGTCGGTGCTCGGCCGCCGCCGCGGCCGCTGGCGCCTGCTCGAGCACAACGCGGGCACCCTGCCCGAGCCCATTCTCAGCGACGACCGTTAAGGCCATGGACAACCCTTATTCCGAACGGTCTGGGCGTTTCGCCTCGCTCACCTGGTACGGCCAGTCCGGGTTCAGACTGGCGGCGGGGGAGAGCCGCGTGCTGGTCGACCCGTTCCTGACCGACCGGTCCGATCGCCGCTACCGGCCGCCCGCCGCGGCGGCGGACTTCGCCGATATCACCTTGGTGCTCTGTACCCACGAGCACAAGGACCATCTGGACCTGCCGTTCCTGCGGGAGTTCTGCGCGGTCAACTCGACCGCCACGATCGTGGTCCCCGCGCCCGTCGTCGAGCTCGCGGTCGGCCGCGGCGTCGACCGGTCCCGGCTGGTCGGCGCGGCGCCCGGCGAGGAACATCGCGACCGGGACATGACCGTGCACCCGGTGCCCGCCCTGCACGGGATGGGCGGCGACGAGCCCGTGGTGTACGAATTCTCCCCCGGCGGCGGCCCGGTCAGGTTCCTGGGCTACGTCATGGATGTCGGCGGCATCCGCTTCTACCACTCCGGCGACTGCCTGGTCTACCCCGAACTTCCCGCTACCTTGTCCGCGCTGGCCCCCGACGTGCTGATGATCCCCATAAACGGCCGCGACCACATGCGCGAATCCCGCGGCATCGTCGGCAACATGAACGAGACCGAGGCCGCCTGGCTCTGCGCCGAGGTCGGCCCCGCCTTCGCCATTCCCATGCATTATGACGCGATCGCCAGCAACACCGGCGACCTTGGCCACTTCACCACCCTGGTCCGCGAATCCGCCGCTGCCACCACCGTTCTAGCCCCGCCGCGCGCCCGACCCGTCACGCTGGCCCTCGCCTGACCGCGCCGCGAGCGGCGCCCAGATGGTCGTGCGCTTGATGTCGCTATCTTCGAGCCCGATCAGGCCGGGAACGTCATATGCGGCCAGCGCTCTGAGCCGGTCCCGCGGCAGATACGCCCGGCCGAAGTCGCCGGCCAGGACGTCGGCTCCGCGAGCCTGGCCTCGCTCAAGGAACCGCATCACCCGGCCGGCCAGGTCCCGTTCGTAGAAGGCGTCGGCGGCCAGTATCACGTCGATGCCGGGCGATGCCGGGGCATCCTCATCTAGGACGTCGGCACAGACGGCTCGGACCGCAACGCCGTTGGCGTCGGCGTTCATGGTGATAGCCGCGGCAGCGAGCGGATCGATGTCATAGGCGGTCACCGCCGCGGCTCCCGCCCGGGCCGCCGCAATGGCCACCAGCCCGGAGCCGGAGGCGATATCGATCACATGCCGGCCTTTGACCGCCTCGGGGTGGTCGAGAAGGTAGCGGGCCAGCGCCTGGCCGCCGGCCCAGGCGAACGCCCAGAAGGGCGGGTCCAGGCCGGTCCGCCCAGCCGCTAGCTCCGTGCGATGCCATAGGCCGATCGGTTCGCTGGCCTGGTGCAGCCGGATCTCCGGGACCAGCGCCACTGGCCTCAGCTGGGTGCTGCTCCGGATAATCTGCGGCGCGGATGCTCCGGGCTGAGTTGTGCGGATCACGATGTAACCGCCGTCCGGCTTAGTCCCACTCCCACGTCGATGGTGTCCCGAAAGACCCCGAAAAGATCCCGAAGACCCCAAAAGATCCCGAAAGCTCGGAGAAGATCTGCCGCCAATTACTACTTTATGCCCGCCCGTCAATTTATGCAATTAACTTGCAATTGCGATAATGATGCATTTAATTTAGCCGGGTGGCTGGTGCGGGCCGGGCGGGCGTGGCGAGTGCGGGGTACCGGTGGTACCTGGGCGCGCAGGTGCTGTCGCTGGCCGGGACGATGATGAGCTACACGGCGCTGTTCTGGCTGGTGCTGCACATCAGCGGGGGCGGCGCCCCGGCGCTGGCCGCCGTGGACGCGGCGCAGTGCCTGCCGATGCTGCTGTTCAGCCGGCGGGCCGGGATCATCGTGGCCCGCCACCGGGCCGTCCGGATCGCGATGGTCACCCAGGCCCTGGAGGCGGCCGGGTCGCTGGCCATCGGGGTTCCGCTGCTGGCCGGCTGGATGACGATCTGGTACCTGGTGCCGCTCTCGTTCGTGATCGGCTGCGTCCAGTGCGTGGACCTGCCGGCCCGCCAGACCTTCATGCTCGACCTGGTCGGCGGGGCCGAACTACGCCGCGGCACCTCGCTGTACGCGACGGTCACCGGGCTGGCCAGGATCGCCGGGCCGGCCGTGGCCGGGATCGTCATCGCGGCCAGCGGCGAGACCGCGGTGTTCTTCGTCAACGCCGCCTCGTTCGGCGGCGTGATCGCGGTACTCGCCTGGCTGTCCAGGAAACCGGCGCAGGCCGGGCCCGCGGACGCGCACCGCGGCACACCAGGGGACGCGCCAGGCCGCGCGGGCGGGCCGGTCCCGGCCCGGCGCTTCGGCTGGGTGCTCGACCTTCCCCGCGGCGTCCAGGCCGCGGCCGCGATGGCGCTGCTCGTGGGCGGCTTCGGGCTCCAGTTCGCGGTGACGAACCCGCTGATGGCCACCCGGGTCTTCCACCTGGGCCCGGTCGGCTTCGGGCTGTTCGGCACGTGCATGGGGGTCGGCGGGATCGCCGGGAACTACTACTCCTCGCGCCGAAAGGACCCCAGCCAGCGCGAGTTCCTGGGCTGGGCCCTGGTGTTCGGCGCAGCGGAATGCCTGGCCGCGGTCATGCCCGCGGCGTGGGCTTACGACGTGGTCATGGTCGTGACCGGCGCGGCCACCCAGCTCTTCGCGAGCAGCGCGATGGTCTACGTCCAGCAGGCCACGCCGGCCGCTCAGCGGGGCCTCGCGCTCAGCGCCTTCAACGCCGGCTTCATCGGGTTCGTGCCCGCCGGGGCGTTCGCCGTCGCTGCGATCGCCTCGGTCGCGGGGACCCGCTGGGCGCTGATCGGCCCCGGGCTGGCCATCCTCGCCTGCGGCACGGCCCTAACCGCCCGCGCCGCCACCCGCTCCCGCGGCAACCCACGCCCACCCACAGCACCCTCCCGCTAAGGTCAGGCGTTGCGACAATCCCTTGAGCGCAGGATACAATTGCTAATGGCATTTGCCAAACGTCTCCGCGGAAACGCCGGAGACCCGCGGGAATCCGAACAGTGCTAGCCGAACGGGGCTAGCCGAATAGGGCCACCGGGTTCTCCCAGCACACGGCGCGTAGCCACGCGTCGCCCAGGCCGAGCCTGGCCAGCCCGCCGATCTGCCGGGCGTAGGGGTAGGGGATGTTCGGGAAATCACTGCCAAGCAGGATCTTCCCGGCCAAACCGAGCTCGCGCACCAGCGGCAGCGCCGCGGCCGGGAACGGGGCCAGCTTGTCGAAGAAGTCGGTGAAGATCATCGTGGTGTCCAGGGCCACCCGCTCATGGTCCGCCGCCAGCCGCAGGAACGCGTCGTAGTCCGGCGCGCCCAGGTGGGCCACGATGGCGGCCAGGGCCGGGTACCGCGCCAGCAGGGAACCGAACGGTCCGGGTCCGGTGTGCTCGGTACCGACTGGAGCATGTCCGGCGTGCACCACGACCGGCACTCCCGCCTCGGCGAGCAGGCCCCACACCGGGTCGAGCAGCGGGTCGTCCGGCGCGAAGCCGCCCACCTGCAGGTGCACCTTGAAGATGCGCGCGCCTGCGTCCAGGGCCTGGCGCACGTAGCGCTCCACCCCGGGCTCGGGGTAGAACGTCGCCGACGGCAGGCACCCCGGGGTGGCCTGGGCGAACGCCAGCGTCCAGGCGTTCAGGTCGGCGGCCATGTCGGGCCGGTGGGCGTAGGCCAGCGCGCTGAACATCCGCACGCCCATCGACCGCAGGTGCGCCACCCGCTCGGCGTCACTCCACTTGTAACGGATCGGCCAGGTCACGCCGATCAGCGGCCCGGCCGCCTCGAAGTACTCCCACACCCGGCGCAGCATCCGCGGCGGCAGGAAGTGAGTGTGGATGTCGGCCAGCCCGGGCACGCCGAGCGCCCGGCAGAACGCCGGGAGGTCCTCGTCCTCCTCCGGCGGCAGCATGTGATCCATCCCCCGATTCAACTCCAGATTCCGGGGCCGGATGTGTATCAAGGCCGGGTTTACCCGCTCTGTGATGTCAGGCGGGGAGGGCACGGCATCGGAGAGGCATACGGGGGCCCTCTCCGATGCCGTGTCCGGTGCTCATGAGGCGGGCTGCCGCCTGGTCTGGCCAGACTCTGCTGACCAGCAGGCCTGGAGCAGGGCCAGGGTGAACAGCTGCGGCGCGGTGACGCACACCGCGTGATCGGCGTCCACCTCGTGGACCGACGCGCCCGGGATCGCCCGGGCCAGCTTCATCTGACGGCTCGCCGGCACGATGCGGTCCCGGGCCGTCACCACGACCGCGGTGGGGACATCGACCTTGCCGATCCAGCTGTGCGACGTGAACTCGCTGACGGCCCGGACGGCCGAGATGGCGGTGCCGAGGGTGGTCCGCCTCAACTGAGCGCGGGCCCACCGGGCGGTGGCCGGGTCATCGACGGAGCCCAGGAGCGTCATGCCGAGAAACTCGGCGCTCATCGGCTGCAGCAGCGGGTTCCACGCGATGGCGACGGCCGCCGTCGGTAGCGCCAGAGCGGCCAGCTTCTCCATCGGTGATCCCAGGACGTTGCGGGCGGTGGCGCACAGCACCAGGCCCGAAAGCAGCGGGGCGTGCCGCTTGTGCAAGAGCTGAGCGATCATGCCGCCCATCGAGTAACCCACGGCGACGAACCTGCTGATATGGAGGACCTCGGCCAGCGCCGCGACATCGTCAGCGCAATCTTCGAGCCGGAACCGCGAGCCGACCCTGATCCCGTCACCATGGCCACGCAGGTCCATTGCGATGACCCGGAAATGACGCGAAAGCGGCGCGAAGACCTTCCCCCAGTTCAGTTCGGCCGTGAACGTCACCCCGTGGATGAGCATGAGCGTCTGAGCGCCGGGCGGACCCGCGCACTCCCATATCCGCGTGACCCCGCGGCCTGGCAGTTCAGCCAGGCGGGTCAGCGGAGCCGCTGCCTCCCCAAGCACCTGCCGCACTGCCTCCACTCTCCTGCGAGCCAGCCAGCGACTTCGCACAGCGCCGACAGGGCCGAAGGACCCTGATACTAGATGTTTTCCCCGTGTTAGTGGTGAGTATGCTCGCGGACTGACGCAAGCGGCATATCAGGGCGACACTGATGCGCGGGGCCGCAGCTTCCTAAGGTGCTGCTTCCCGAGGTCAGGCGCTCCGGCCCGGCTCGGCCGGCGTATGGCCGGTCAGGACGTACCCGTTGCCGAACGCCACCTCACGGACGCGGACGTCCTCGATTAGCTCCTCCAGCTGTCCCCACGGCCGGTCGAATCCGCTGAAGCTCCGCACGTAGGGAGCGTGCAGCGCTCTGGTCATCATGTTGGCGGCCACCATGATCGGCGCCGCCCACTTGCCGCCGCCGGCCGCGATCCAGGCTCCCGGATGCAGCGTGGCCAGGACATTAGTCAGCGCGCCGGGGGACTGCAGGATGTCGTGGACGGCGCAGAAGAGAGCGGCGTCTGCGGCCCGCTCGATCTGGGCATCCTCCGCCGAGGACTGTACGACCGTGACGTTGCGCCACCCTTCGGATGCGATGCGCTCGCGCGCCACGGCCACCATCTCGGGCGACTCCTCGATGCCGACGACGGCTCCCCGAGGACCCACCTTTTCCTGTAGCAAGCCGCAGCACAGCCCGGTGCCGCATCCCACGTCGAGGACCACCTGGCCGCCGCGGAGCGGGAGCGCCTCGACGACCGCGCGGCGGTAGGGCTCGAACGCGCCGGTGTCACGGTCATAGGAACGGGCGTGCTCGCAGTAGGCCGGCTGCCGCCCGGCCTGCCCGGCAAGCGAATGCGCCGACGGCGCCGCATCACGTGATGTGCCCATGGCTCTTCACCGCCTTCGATCGCAGGTTCCAAGGTAGCCTCGCCGCGCAGCATCCAGGTAAACGCGGTGTGAGCTCAACGCTACGGGCAATGGCCAACGACCTTGGTATCCGCCCCGCCGCACCGGTCAGCGCCCGCCGAGCACCGCGGCGAAGCGCTCCCGGACCGTCGCCGCGGTCTGGTCCGGCGGTGCCGCCCAGATCTCGGCGTTGAAGATCTCCACCTCGACGTAACCGTCGTAGCCGGCCGCCGCCACGCCGGCCGAGATGGGCCCGAAGTCGATCACGCCGTCCCCGAGGTGGCCGCGGCCGAGCAGGGTGTCCTGCGGCAGCGGCAGGACCCAGTCGCACACCTGGTAGCTGACGATCCGCCTCCCGGCGGATCCGGCCCGGGCGATCTCGTCCGTCAGCCGAGCGTCCCACCAGACGTGGTAGGTGTCCACCACCACGCCCACGGCGTCGGCGGGAAACCGTAGCGCCAGGTCCACCGCCTCGCCCAGGCTGGAGATCACGCACCGATCGGCGCAGAACATCGGGTGCAGGGCCTCGATGCCGAGCCGGACCCCGAGCCGCTGGGCCTCGGGCACGAGCTCGCCGATCGCGTCCGCGATCATGCGCCGGGCTAGGCCGAGGTCCCGCTGGCCGGGCACCAGGCCGCCGCAGACCAGGACCAGCGTGTCCGTGCCGAGCTCGGCCGCCTCGGCGATGGCCGCCAGGTTGTCGGCCCGCGTGGCCCGCCGCTCGTCGCGGTCCTCTGGGGCGGCCCGGGTGAAGAAGCCGCCCCGGCACAGGCTGGAGACCTGCAGCCCGGCCGCGCGGACCGCCGCCGCCGCCTCGGCCAACCCGGCTTCGGCGACCCGGTCCCGCCACAGCCCGATGGCCGGGATGTCGTGCCGCGCGCACAGCGCAACGGCGTCGGCCAGGCTGAGGTACTTGACCGTGGCCTGGTTCAGCGACAGCCGTTCCAGCCCGATGGTCATACTCGCTCCGGTCCGGCCAGCCGGGCGATCAGGGTCGTCATCCGCTCGACGGCCAGGTCCGGTTGGGTCAGCGCCCGCGCGGCCGCGGCCAGCTCGAACACCCGGATCAGGTGCCTGGCCGGCCGCTGACGCTGCAGTCCGGCCAGCATCGCGAAGTGCGGCTGCAGGCCGTTCAGCCAGGCCAGGAAGGCCACGCCGACCTTGTAGTGGTAGGTCGGCGGCTCGAAGATCGCTCGGCTGAGCGGAACCGTCGGCCCCATGGCCGCGTCGTAGCCTGCCACGTCGCCCTGATCCAGGGCCGCCAGCGCCGCGGCGGCCGGGGCGGTGATGGCGGCGAACGCTCCGAGCAGGGCGTCGCTGTAGCCGTCCGCATCCCCGCGGATCAGCCCGGCGTAGTTGAAGTCGTCCCCGGTGTAAAGCCGGACCCCGGACGGCAGCCGGTGCCGCAGCGCGACCTCCTGGTCCGCGTCGAGCACCGACAGCTTGATGCCGTCCACCTGCCCGCCGGCCCGCTCGATCAGCTCGAGCACGGTCCCGGCGGCCGCGTCGAAGTCGGTGCTGCCCCAGTAGCCGCGCAGCGCGGGGTCGAACGCCTCGCCCAGCCAGTGCAGGATCACCGGCTGGTCCGCTTGTTTCAGCAGCTCGCCGTACACCTCCAGGTAGTCCAGGGGACCGCGGGCGCGGGCGGCCAGCGCGCGGCTGGCCATCAGGATCACCTGCGCCCCGGCCGACTGGACGAACGCCACCTGCTCGGCGTAGGCGCCGGTGATCTCGCCGATCGTGTGATCCTCGCCGTCGGCGAGCTGATCGGTCCCCGCTCCGGCGGCCAGCGCCCGGGGGCCGGCCGCTCCGGCCGTTTCGGCGGCCCGGGCCGCGGTCCTGGCGATCAGCTCCCGGGCCTGCTCCCAGGGCAGCCCCATGCCGCGCTGCGAGGTGTCCATCGCCTCGGCCACGCCGAACCCGTGCGCCCACAGGTGGTCCCGGAAGCGCATGGTCGATTCCCAGTCGATGAGGGGATCTCCGCAGCTCGCTGCCGGGGAGGGGGAAACGGCCACGTGGGCGGCGGCGAAGACCTTCCGGCAGGCCGGCGGCGGGTACCCGGCGGCCCAGCTCGGCTCGGGGATGACCAGCGGCCCGGACCCTGGCGCCCGTCCGGGCAGCTGGATCCGCGCCGTCCCGTTAGATGGCACCTCAGACCGCCAGCGGCGGCACGTCGAGCCGCCGGCCTTCGGCCGAGGACCGCAGGGCCAGGTTGGCCAGCTGCACCCCCTTGGCCCCTTCGACCAGGTCCCAGGCGAACGGCTGGCCCTGCCAGGCGCACTTCAGGAACAGCTCCCACTCCACCTTGAACCCGTTGTCGAAGGTCATGTTGTCCGGCACGTCCGACCACAGCGCCTGGTAGTCGATGGGGTCGGGCAGGTCGGGGTTCCACACCGGCATCGGCGTGGACACCCGGTGCTGCACGGCGCAGTCGCGCAGCCCGGCCACCGCACTGGCGACCGTGCCGTCCACCTGGAGTTCGAGCAGTTCCCGCCGGTTGACCCGGACCGTCCAGGAGGAGTTCACCGAGGCGAACGCCCCGCTGGCGAACTCGAGCACCGCGTACGCGGCGTCGTCCGCCGTCGCGTCGTAGGGGCTGCCGGATTCGTCCCAGCGCCGCGGGATGTGCGTGGTGTTCCTCGCGTATAGCGCGCTGATCGGGCCGAACAGGTCGGTCAGCAGGTACTGCCAGTGCGGGAACATGTCGAGCACGATCCCGCCTCCGTCGGCCGCGCGGTAGTTCCAGGACGGCCGCTGCGCCGGGATGTCGTCGCCCTCGAACACCCAGTAGCCGAACTCGAGCCGGACCGAGAGCACCCGGCCGAAGAAGTCCTGGTGGATGAGCCGCTGCAGCTTCATCACGCCGGGCAGGAACAGCTTGTCGTGGACCACCCCGTGGGTGATCCCGGCGGCCTTGGCCGCACGGGCCAGCCGCAGCGCGCCGTCCAGTGAGCTGGCCACCGGCTTCTCGGTGTAGACGTGCTTGCCCGCCTCGATCGCCTTCAGCAGGGCGGCCTCGCGCGCGCTGGTGACCTGCGTGTCGAAGTAGACGTCGACCGCGGGGTCGGCCAGCACCTCGTCGACAGACGTGGTCCAGCGCTCCAGGCCGTGCCGTTCGGCGATGGCGCGGAGCCGCTCCTCGCTGCGCCCGACCAGGATCGGCTCGGGGTAGAGGGTGGTGCCGTCCTCCAGCCGGACGCCGCCCTGCTCCCGGATGGCGAGCAGCGACCGGACCAGGTGCTGCCGGTATCCCATCCGGCCGGTGACACCGTTGAGGGCGACGTGGATGACCTTACGCGTCATTGATTGAGCCTTCGGGTCGGCGGCGGCTGCGATGCTAACCTGAACACCTGGGAAAGTGCTTTCCAGATTAGGCTGGCCCCGGATTACGGGTCAAGCGCGCGAGCGAGGACGCGACGGTGAGGGAGGGGGCCGTGAGCCAGGCCCGTCCGGAGCTGGTCAGGCCGCGGTCTAGGGTGACGCTGCAGGACGTCGCCGACCGGGCCGGGGTGTCGCTGACCACCGCGTCTCGGGTGGTGAACGAGGGCTCGCGCCGGGTCGGGCCGCGCCTGGCGCAGCGGGTCAACCAGGCCGTCACCGAACTTGGCTACACCGCCAACTTGCAGGCCAGGGCGGTCGCCACCGGGCAGAGCACGATGATCGGCGTGGTCGTGCACGACATCGCCGACCCGTACTTCTCCTCCATCGCGGCCGGCCTGATCGAGGCCGCCGACGCGCGACAGCTGCTGGTCTGCATCTCGAGCACGTCAGCCACCGAGGCGGCCGAACGGGAGTACGTCGCGCTGATGCGCGCCCAGCGAGCCCGCGCGGTGATCCTGATCGGCAGCCGGTCCGACGACGCCGCGGCCCGGGACGCGCTGCGGGCCGAGATCGCCGCCTTCACCCGCTCCGGCGGCCGGGCCGTGGCCGTCGGCCAGCACCTGCTCGGCGTGGACACGAT
>JBAUAY010000575.1:0-2563 GCA_049676235.1 Streptosporangiaceae bacterium | reverse complement strand
GACTCACCACCCAGGAACCCCCAGAAGTAGTCAAAGCCCCATCCGTTCGGCCACCGGCCGAACGGGCCCGCGGCGCCCTGCTGGCCATCCGGCGTCAGGTGCCACTTGCCGAACGCGGCGGTGCTGTACCCGTTCATCTGCAGCACCTTCGGGAACGGCGTGCTGTCCTCCGGAACGAACGCCGTGTACCCGGGAAAGCCGGAGGACAGCTCGCCGATCGACCCGAAACCAACCGCATGATGATTACGGCCGGTCAGCAGCGCCGCCCGAGTCGGCGAGCACAGCGCCGTCACATGGAACCGGTTATACCGGACGCCCTCCTCAGCGATGCGGGTCATGGCCGGTGACGCGATCGGCCCGCCGAACGCGCTCGGCTGACCGAACCCCGCATCATCGACCAGTACCAGCAGCACGTTCGGCGCCCCCTCAGGCGGCGTGACGTGCCCGACAAGGCCCCAGTCGGGGGCCGAGCCCGCCAGCGTCCGGTCCGCCGTACCCTTAAACGCCGGATCCGCCATGGGCAGCCTGGTCCGGTCGATCGGTGCATCCGCCATGGACATGTCCTTTCCTGAATTATCTTCCCGAGCCCGGGATACAAACTCCACCTACAGCCGACCGCACCGGCATCCAACATCGCATCACCCGTCGGGAGTATCCACTGCTTGCCACTGCCCAGGTTCACGGCGCTGCGCGGCCGGTCAGGGGTGCCGAGCGAGCGAAGTGCCCGCAGCCCGGCTAGCAAGACGTAGGCCCCTCCCTTGACGGTCGTGAACCGGGGCACGCCGTGCAGCGTCTTCTTGATCGGCTTGTGCTGGATGGTCATGTTGCAGGTGCCGTCGTGGTCGCCCGCGATCGGGTCCTTGTCATGCCGCAGTCCCATCAACTTGGCAGCTAGCAGTTCCTGCTCGTCACGCGTGGCAGCGTTTCGCCGCAAGAACTGCACCCGCGGGTACCGCCGCCGGTCACGCATCGCAACTACCACTCGGAAGCGAACGGTAAGCGGACGGGAACCCGATCCCGGTTAGCCTCGAAGGCCCGATAATCCGGCGGTCACCCGAGCGAGCCGCCAGCTACACGCCTTCTCCCAAGTTGGCGATAAATTTGATGGCCGTTATGCTCGGCAGAAACACGTACGCAGCTGCTTTGGTCGTAACGAAGCTCGAGAGACCCGTAACCTCGATCGGCGGGTCTCCATTTGCCTGCGGTATGACGAAAATGCTCTCTGCCGGATCCTGGGTTCCGATCAGCGGATCTTTCGACTTTGGGTGAAGCCTGACGGCCCCGGCGAATTCGCTGTCATTGGCCCACTGTCGCAGCACGAACTCGTATTGGTTTTCGATGTTCGAGTTGATGAAATGAAAGAGCATCCCGCGCTCGATGCCATCGTAGGGTTCTCTGGGATCATAGGCCGGCCCGTACGGCAGACCGCGACGAATCAGCCGGTGGGAATTGTTGCTGCCGCCGGGCAGCCCCTGACCCGCAACTGGTTGGCCTCGCGGATTGACGCGGCGTATGTGCGCGCCGACGGGACAGTGGATCCCCTTCGGATCTCCCGCACCATCGGCACCTACATACCCGAAATTGTTCAGCTGCTCGGGGGATATCCCCCCTGCAGGGCTATCCGTGTCCGGTGACAAGGCGAGAGGAACGCCGTTGCGCCATCGCCCCAGCATCTTCGCGGCCAGCAGTTCGGGATCGATCTTGTCCTTGTTCGACTGCAAGAAGTCCTCAAAACCCACGACGTCAGTCTCGACCTTCTTGAAAACTGCGAAGCTGCCGTTCAGGCCGAGTTCTCGCGGCTCGGGAACGTCGTAGTTCTCCGCTTCTTCGCGCAAGACGAAGAGCCATGGCTCGCACGGCCGCTGGTGATCGGGGGGATAGTGTTCCGGGCCGCCGCGAATGGCGGGCGTGCTGATTCCGTCGGTATACCCGAAGTGAACCTTGGCCGTAGGCACGGGCTGGCCATTTTGCATCTCCATGAGCGCCATCCCGTCCTGGCGCCAGATTTCCCGGAAGGCATCTCCTTCGGCAAACCAGGCGCGGACCCGGTCGCTGTAGCCCTCCATCGCTTCCGGGCTGATGGCGTGCAGCGTCACCAGGACGTGATCATGCCCCTTCCCGAAACCGGCAATCCAGTTCCCGGGCGAGCTTGGCCCGGTTTCTCCGACCGACTCCGCTCGTTGCGCGGCTCCCTCGGTGAACGCGCCGAATGACCTGAACGACAGCGCCGGGACGCGTTCCTCCACCTCGAGCGCCACCAGCCCGGGCCACGTGACACCGATGTTGAGGCAATAGTCTGGCTTGCGACGCGGGGCGGCCGTGGGATCGTCTCCCGGCCCGGGCGCGAACCCCACGTGCCAGTCCCCGGCCGTGGTGATCTGCGGGACGTCGGATTCGTCGCCGCTCACGAGCCGGCCGAGTTGCCTGCGCGCTTGTGCCGGAGTACCCACCGTCAACAGAAAATGCCGCACCATCGGCATTCTGTAACCGCGGAGAATGAACCCCTGAATGTCAGCGAGGTCGAACGCCGACTCTTCCGCGGCCGCCGGACCGCCACCGGCCC
>JBAUAY010000574.1:0-7749 GCA_049676235.1 Streptosporangiaceae bacterium | reverse complement strand
GTCGACGGCCGGGCGGCGGACCGGTAGCTCCCCCGCCTCGGGCATCAGCGGCCCAGCCGTCACGTCCCCGGCCAGCAGGGACATCGTGCCCAGGCCGCAGGCGTAAGGGAGGTCCGGGAGCGCCGCGGCCAGCGCCACCCCGGCGGCGAGCCCCACCGAGGTGTCAACGGCGCTCGACACGACGACGGGCAGGCCGCAGGCCTCCGCTACCTCGAGCGCGGCGCGGACTCCGCCGAGCGGCTGGACCTTCAGCATCACGATGTCGGCCGCGCCTGCGGCCCGTACCCGCACCGGATCCTCGGCCCGGCGGATCGACTCATCGGCGGCGACCAGAATATCGATATATCGACGTAGTTCGGCCATCTCGCCCAGGGTGGCACAGGGCTGCTCGGCGTACTCGAGCCCGAACCGCGCCAGCCGCCGCAGCATCCGCGCCGCCTGTCCGGGTTCCCAGCCGCCGTTGGCGTCCACCCGGATCTTGCCGTCCGGACCGAGTGCCTCGCGGACCGCCTCGACCCGCTCGATGTCCTCCGCCTCGGCCTGGCCGCGCTCGGCTACCTTGACCTTCGCCGTCCGGCAGCCCGATCGGGCCACGATCCGGCCCGCCAGCTCGGGCCCGACCGCGGGCACCGTCACGTTCACCGGGATCCGGTCCCTGACCGGCGCCGGCCACTCCCGCGTGGCGGACTCGATGGCACTGGCCAGCCACCGGGCGCTTTCCCTCGGCCCGTACTCCGCGAACGGCGAGAACTCCCCCCACCCGGCCGGTCCCTCAAGCAGCGCGCCCTCCCGCACCGTGATCCCCCGGAACGTGACCGGCATCGGAATCGCGAACGCCCGCAACCCCCCGAGCAGCTCGCCCAGAAGCCCCGTCACCGTGGACCGCTTTCATGATCGTGGGCCGTTACCCCCGCCATAAGGGCGGTAACGGTCCACGATGAGCAAAAACGGCAGGGGCGGAGGGTAGCCAGGGGCGGGTGGGACGTGAGTGACGGGGGCATCGAGCCAGTCGGGAGGAGCACTGCGCCAGCCGGGAGGAGCACTGCGCCAGCCGAGGGAAGCGGGGCAACCGGGCTGGCTGGGAGGGGCAGTTGCGTCATCGGCGGCCGGGGCTTACGCCGTCCGGGCCGGACGCGGCCGTGAGAATGATCACAGGGGGGTTGCTGTTACTGGGAAGCTCGAACAGGGACGCCGGCCGGGACGCGTTTCGCACTTCGGGCCGATTTATGGCGATCTGCGCGGCCCGGGACAGGATGCCAGGACCATCCTTTCCCTGTTCCGGGCCAGACGGCCGCCATTCGGTCACGCGTAACCTCCCAGAGTCAGGGTTCTAACCTTAACGATCGTGACGATACGTCCCTTGCGCGCGGTCCTGGTCGAGCGCCCGACCCCGCGACTGATCGAGCTGCTGGCGGCGGCGCTCGACGGTACCGGACCCGCGATCCTGCCGCTCGACGCCGGGCTGCCGGCCGGGCGGCTCGCCGAGCTGATCGCCGCCCTCGGGCCGGGCTCGATCGAGGACGCCGAAGGTGTCACCACGGTCCGTTCGGCCCATGACGAGGGGGTCGCCGAAGGTACGGCGGTCGTCGTGGGCACCTCCGGGTCCACCGGCACGCCCAAGGGGGTGGAGCTGAGCGCGGCCGCGCTGCGGCACTCGGCGCGGGCTTGTTTGAACCGGGTGGGTGCCAGGCCCGGCGAGCGGTGGCTGTGCTGCCTGCCTGCCACGCACGTGGCCGGCCTCCAGGTGCTGGTGCGCTCGCTGGTCAGCGGCAGCGAGCCGGTGCTGGCTGAGCGCGCCGACGCCGAGACGGTGGCCGGTTCCGGCTGCGCGTACGTCTCGCTGGTCCCGACCCAGCTCCAGCGGCTCCTGCTGGGCCCGGCGGTACCGCTGGCCGGGTTCTCCTCGGTGTTGCTGGGTGGCGCCGCGGCGCCCGCCAGCCTGCTCGAGGCGGCACGGGCCGCCGGGGTGCCGGTGGTGACGACATACGGCATGACCGAGACCTGCGGTGGCTGCGTGTACGACGGGGTCCCGCTGGACGGCGTGCGGGTCGCGATCCGCGGCGATGATGACGATAGTCCCGCCGAGGAGCGGATCTGGATTGGCGGGCCTGTGCTGTTCTCCGGGTACCGGCGGCAGCCGACAGGCCCGGCGGCACTGCGCGACGGCTGGTTCCGCACCGGGGACCTGGGCCGCCTGGACTCCTCCGGACGGCTGGTGGTACGCGGCCGGGCGGATGACGTCATCAACACCGGTGGGCACAAGGTGGTCCCCGGCGAGGTGGCGGCGGCGCTGCAGACCTGCCCGGGTGTCAAGGACGTGGCGGTGCTGGGACAACCCGACCCCGAATGGGGCGCCCGTGTCATCGCGGTGGTGGTACCGGCCGATCCGGCGGACCCGCCGGCGCTGGAATTGCTCCGTCTGCATGTGCGGGAGCGGCTGCCGCGTTACGCTGCTCCAAGCAGAGTCGTAATGGTCGATGCCGTTCCCATGCTCCCGAGCGGGAAGCACGACATCGTACGGCTCAGGCAAGAGCTGCTACGGCGGGAACAAATTGAGGCGGAGAACGTTACTTAATAGTGCCCGGACAATGTCTCCCGTTGATGACTACGCGGGGCGGCGAGGGGTACTTGGTGGAAGCCTAATTGAACGACGTAAGTAATGCGTGCGTTGTTATGAGGAGGAGGGAGGTGTCTCATGCCGCGGATCGCTATGGCGACGTCAACCGCCGCGCGCATCGCCGACTCGGATGACGAGGCGAGCACGACCCGAGTGGATGATCTCATCCAGCGCGGGCGAAGCCAGGGTCACCTGTCTCTTGCGGAGCTGAGGACCGCCTTTGACCAGGCAGGCCTCACGCCGGCCGAGGGACGGTCCATTCTGCGCGAGCTGAGCGAGGCTGGCGTGCGGCTGGCTAACGAGCTAGCGGAGAACCAGGGGGTTCCCAAGAGCCGCCCGGCACGCTCCGCGCCCGCCACGGCGCGAGCCGCCAAGGAGCCGGAGGCGGCGGACCGGGGGTCGGACGCCGACGGGGACGTGGTCGAGGTCGATGTAGCGAACCTCGAGGCGGAGGCCGCCGCTCTGGACACCGACCGACTCGTCGAGGTTGACCTGGACGACCAGACGCCTGCCATGGGCGACTCGGTCCACACCTACCTTAAGTCCATCGGGCGCACTAGCCTGCTGACCGCCGAGCAGGAGGTGGACCTGGCCAAGCGGATCGAGGCTGGCCTGTTCGCCGAGCACAAGCTAGAGAGCGCGACCGGGCTTGACGATAACTTCCGGCGTGACCTTGAACTGGTCGCCGAGGACGGGCGGCGCGCCAAGTCGCACATGCTCGAGGCGAACCTGCGCCTGGTCGTGTCGGTGGCCAAGAAGTACAGTGACCGGGGCTTGTCCCTGCTCGACGTGGTGCAGGAAGGCAACCTGGGCCTGATCCGCGCGGTCGAGAAGTTCGACTACACCAAGGGCTACAAGTTCTCCACCTACGCGATGTGGTGGATCAGGCAGGCCATCCAGCGGGGCTTCGCCGATTCGGCCCGGACGATCAGGCTTCCCGTGCACGTGCTCGAGATGCTCAGCAAGCTGAGCCGGGTCGAGCGCGACATGCACCAGAAGCTCGGCCGGGAACCGACTCCCGAGGAACTCGCCGTCGAGCTTGACCGGACTCCGGACCAGATCGAGGAGCTGCTGCGCACCAGCCGCCAGCCGATCAGCCTGGACTCCACCATCGGCGAGGACGGCGAGACCAGCATTGGCGACCTGATCGAGGACGTCGACGCGCCCGAGGCCTCCGAGCTCGTTGACCGCCAGCTGATGGCGGAGCAGCTGCGCTCGGCGCTCGACGCGCTGACGCCGCGCGAGGCGACGATCATGGCGATGCGGTTCGGGTTGTACGACGGCAACCCGCACACGCTCGACGAGATCGGCCGGGCGCTCGGCCTGACCCGCGAGCGGATCAGGCAGCTCGAGAAGCAGTCGCTGTCCAAGCTGCGTCACCCGAGCCGTGCGCAGCCGCTGCTCGACTTCGCCGTCTGATCATTCCTTAGCATCGCCTCCTGATCATGATGCCGGGCCCGACCTCCCGCCGGGCCCGGCATCAGGCTGTCCAGGCCCTGCTGAGGACCGAGGACGCCTCACCCGCCGCCCGGCGGCGGCCCGGAATTTCCTGACTACCAGCGCGTGCGGAGTCTGCGGCAAGGACAGCAGGGGCTAGCTCGCGAGCGGGGCCGCCTGGTAAGTGTCGGCGCCGTCGGCGGACACCTCACGGATCACCTGACCCCGGATGGCAAGCACCTCCAGGTGGGCGGCCGTCTCGTTGATCGACATCACCTGGCTGAACAGGTCCAGGTCGCCGAACAGGCGCTGCCGCCTGGTCCACTTGATCGCCTTCGCCACCTCATACGGGGTGGCGTGGCCGGCCAGCACCGCCTGATGGATCTCCGCCAGCCGCACGTCGTGGTGGGCCAGCAATTCGTTGACCCGGTCATGGGTGCTGCCGGTGACCGGGCCGTGGGCCGGGAGCAACCGCGCGTCGGGCAGGGCCAGCGTCCGGGCTAGCGAGCTGAGGTAGTCGCGCAGCGCCATCCGGTTGCCCGCGGGCTCGAATCCGATCGACGGGGTGATGTGCGGGAGCACGTGATCGCCGGCGAACATTATCTGGGCCGCTGCATCGTGGAATATGAGATGGCCGCGGGTGTGACCGGGCGTATGAACCGCGCGCAGCGTCCGTGTCCGCAGCTCGAGGTCGGTCCCGTCGGCCAGCCAGCGGTCCGGGTCCTCCCAGTCGACGATGGCCGGGCCGTTCCTGTCCAGCTTGGAAAGTTCGTCGGCCAGCCCCGGTGCGCCCAGCCTGCGCAGGCTCTCACTGCCGAAGATCTTGTTACGGGTGTGGCTGCCGTTGATCAGTTCCCTGGTGGCGATCAGGTTCGCGCGCTCCCCCTCGCCCAGCGAGATCACGCTGCGGAAGTTTTTCCGCAGCTCGACGGCGAGGGAGTAGTGGTCGATGTGAATGTGGGTCACGAGGAAGTTGCGGATGTCGCCGAGCTCGTACCCGATCTGCCGCAGCGCCGCGGTGAGCCGCTCCCGGGCCGGGACCAGCGCCATCCCGGCGTCGATCAGGTCGACGCCGGCATCATCGGTGATCGCGTAGACGTTGACCGCCCGTAGCCCCTCCAGCGGCAGCGGCAGCGGGATCCGGTACACGCCCCCGCCGACGTCCTCGACCTCGGGCTCGGCCCAGGCGTACCTGTCAGCCGCAACTTGGCTCATCGTGTCGCTGACCCTTCCTTCGGACCCAAGACCCGGCGAGCCCTGAGATACTGCTAGGTAACGATACCGGAGGGTGCCGCCGCTTCCGTGCCACGGCTATCCCCCGCCCTCCAGATGGTAGGTCCTGCCGGGAAGGGGCCATCTGCCTGGGTAAGCATCAGCAGCGCGCGTTCTATGCCTAGTTCGAAGACGACTTCGGAGTCAAAGCCGGGCCACACGTTGCCGTCACGTTCGGTCAGGACCCGGACGCGCACCACGCCCTCAACCGCCGCGTCGGTCACCTCCCGGGCCCGCCCGGCCAGGGCGAAGCCATCGTCCTGCCGGGGCGGCGGGCAGGTTTCGCTGCGCAGCGCGTAGCGGCCGTCCCGCCGCAGGTCCTGCCGCTTGGGTCCCGCGACGATGAGCAAATGCAGGCCCGCATCGCTGATGACCGGGCACACCGGGTGCACCCGCGGGCCGCCGTCGGGCCTGACGGTAGCCAGGAACGCCAGGCCGATGCCGATCTGATAGAGCTGGCCGCGGCCGGCCTCCGCGAGCGCGGGCTGCTGCCGTTCGAATTCGGTCCAGGTGATCATCTCACGGACGCTACTCCGCTATCGCTGACATCCAATGTCAGTGATATGGCCTAGTCTTGCGCTCGTGCGCGCCGATCGCTTGCTCTCCCTGGTTCTGCTGCTCCAGGCCCGGGGCGGGACAACCGCGCGGGCGCTCGCCGCCGAACTCGGGGTCAGCGTCCGGACCGTCTACCGGGACCTGGGCGCGCTCGGCGCCGCAGGGGTTCCGGTCATCACCGAATCAGGACCGGGCGGCGGGTGCCGGCTGATGGACGGCTACCGGTTCCCGCTTCGGGGCCTGCGGCCCGAGGAGGCCGAGGCCCTGCTCATCCTGGGCGTGCCCGCCGCCTTGCGCGAGCTCGGCTTGGACGGCGCCCTGACCGCGGCGCACCGGCAGATCCAGGTCACCGCCGGGCTGCCCGCGGCCACGCTGGTCCATCTCGACATGCCGCGATGGTTCGGCGGCCAGCAGGAGGAGGCGCCCTGCCTGCGGGAACTGGCCCAGGCCCTGCGGCTGGGCCGCAAACTGGCCCTGGAGTACCGGTCCGCCGAGCGCGGTGACGCCGGGCCGCGTGTGGTCGGGCCGCTTGGCCTGGTGAACAAGGCGGGGACTTGGTACCTGGTGGCGATGCCCCGGACCGGCGGCATCCGGGTGTTCCGGGCCGGGCGCGTACTCAGCGCCCGCGTCCTGCCTGAGACCTTCGGGCGGCCGGCGGGCTTCGAGCTCGCCAGGTTCTGGGCCCGGTGGTCGGCCGAGTTCGAGGCCGAACGGCCGCGGCTCCAGGTCAGGCTCAAGGCCTCGCCTCAGGCGCTGGCCTCCTTTCCCGAGGTCTTCGGCCCGGCCGCCGGCCCCGCGCTCGAGGCAGCGGCACCGCCCGGCGAGGACGGCTGGCGGGTGGTGACGCTCTCGTTCGAGCATGAGCGGGCGGCCGTGCACCGGCTGGCGGGCTTCGGCGACCAGGTCGGGGTCCTCGACCCGCCGTCGGTCCGGGCCAGGCTGCTGGCCACGGCCCGCCAGATCCTCCGACGCTACGATACTGCGAAGTAGTGCCTATCGGAACTAGCCCCGGGCAACCGGGCGCTGGATCCCCGCGTGGTACGCGGCGCCTCGCAGGCAACCGGTCGCGGGGTCGGCCGCGCGTCAGGCCCGTTCGGTCACGACGGCCAGGTTACGGGGAAGCACCACGCCGCGGCCGGAAAACTCGCGCACGGCGCGAATGCTCAGCCCGGCTTCCGCGATCGCCCCGAGGAAGTTCGCGAGCGACTTGTGGTGGAAACCCACTCTGCCGCCGACCCCCGAACCGTCGCCCGAGCCGTGATCGGCCCACCCGACGGTCCCGTACCCCTGAGCAAAGCTCAGCCGCAGGTCGGCGGATTCGGTCGTGCGGTTGACGAAGGGCCCGATGAAGCAGGGATGAAGACCGATGTAGATAAAGCGCCCGCCCGGGCGCAGGCAGCGTGCCACATCACGCACCACGGCCGCGAAGTCCTCGACATCGGTGTGGAAGAACATCCCGACCGCCGTGGCGACAGCTTCATCCCGCACCGGCAGGAAGCGGGCGTCGGCCCGGACGGCGGCCGCCAGCCTCCGGCGTGCGAAGCGGAGCTGATCGGCGGAAATGTCGAACCCGACGCCGCGGTAGCCCGCCTCCGCGATGAGGCGCCCGTATAGCCCGGTGCCGCACGCCACATCCAGGCATATCCCCCCGCCGCCGGAGCCTAGGCACTCCCTCAAGAACCCTGCCTCCTCCGCGGTGGAGTAGGCGGAAAAGGTCTCGTCGTACCAGTCAGCATGACCGTCATACCGGGCATTTCCTGACTTCACGGCGACGGGTTACCTGGGCTATCGCCGGCTGGTGCGGGTAGCTCGGCGGGGCGAGGCAGCCAGGGCAGGCGGTCGGTGGCGGCGACGGCAGTGACCACGGC
>JBAUAY010000573.1:0-1904 GCA_049676235.1 Streptosporangiaceae bacterium | reverse complement strand
ACCCGCACGAGGTGCTGCGCATCCTCGGCGGGCGCGCGGTGCAGCTGCACCTCGTGCACGAGGTGCAGGAGGTGTACCGGTCGCAGGGTGTCTCGATCCACGACAAGCACATCGAGATCATCATCAGGCAGATGCTGAAGCGGGTGAACGTGCTCGAGTCGGGCGACACCGAGCTGCTGCCCGGTGAGCTGGTCGAGCGGCCCCGGTTCGAGGAGGTCAACCGCGCGATAGTGAATGACGGTGGCACCTCGGCCTCCGGCCGTGCGGTGCTGATGGGCATCACCAAGGCGTCGCTGGCCACCGAGTCGTGGCTGTCGGCGGCCTCCTTCCAGGAGACCACCCGGGTGCTCACCGACGCGGCCATCCACGCCAAGTCGGACTCGCTCCTGGGCCTGAAGGAGAACGTCATCATCGGCAAGCTCATCCCGGCCGGTACCGGCATGCCGGTCTACCGGAACATCCGGGTCGAGCCGACCGACGACGCCAGGTCGTCGGCCTTCCCGCCGGGGTCCTACGCCGACGCGGAGAACTACGCGTTCGGCCAGGGCTCGGGCGAGGCCGTGCCGCTTGAGGAGTACGACTTCGGCTCCTACAACAGGTAAGACCCTGCGGGGGTGCCAGGGGGTCGCCCCCCGTGGCGCCCCCGCAGTCACGGGCTGGCGGTCGGCTCCAGAGCTGACCGCCGGCCCGTTTCATTGATGCCGAACGAGTCCGGCCACCCTGGTCTCCATGATCTTGGGCCGGACGGCTCCGGAAGTGACGCTCTCGGGCGCACGATCGTCGAAGCCGCGGGATTAAACGGCGGGGGCGGCGCGTTGTGTAGGTACGAGCAATGCGGTGCGAGCGATCCACGCCGTCCCCGGAGGGGGTTCGGGTCAGTGGGTGCTCGATTTTGCTTGAGAGTTGTGTCATGGTAGGTTTTCCATTCGTGTCCATGTACGCATGGGCGCATATGCATGCCAGCTGACGGCCCTGCTTGTTTGGGGCTGGGCTAGTTGGACTGGGCCAGGGACTAAGGTCTGTGGGCCGGTTCTGGGTGGCTGACCGGCTGGTAGCGTGGGTTTCCTCTCTCCAGTAGTCGGCTTTTACCGAGCCGTCGACTCCCGGTCAGGGCGACACGCCCGACCTCGGGGGTCGGAGGAGGGTAGAAAACCCCAGGCTAGGCGGTTGCTGGATCCCGATTTAGGGGTCTTAGACCGTTTAGATACCTCGAAGGTTCGCCAGCAAATGAACGTGACGGGGCTCGCGCGTGAGCGCGGGCCGGAACGACTGGAAAGACGGAGACGCGGTTGCCCACGATCCAGCAGCTGGTCCGCAAGGGCCGCCAGGACAAGGTAGCGAAGAACAAGACGCCGGCGCTCAAGGAGAGCCCGCAGCGCCGCGGCGTGTGCACGCGTGTCTACACGACCACGCCTAAGAAGCCGAACTCGGCGCTGCGCAAGGTCGCCAGGGTCCGGCTGACCAGCCAGATCGAGGTCACCGCGTACATCCCCGGTGTCGGGCACAACTTGCAGGAGCACTCGATCGTGCTGGTGCGCGGCGGCCGGGTGCGTGACCTGCCCGGCGTCCGTTACAAGATCATCCGCGGATCCCTCGACACCCAGGGCGTCCGCAACCGCAAGCAGGCGCGCAGTCGGTACGGAGCGAAGAAGGAGAAGAGCTGAGATGCCTCGCAAGGGTCCCGCCACGAAGCGGCAGCTTGTCACCGATCCGGTCTACGGCTCGCCGCTGGTCACCGCGCTAGCTAACAAGGTGCTCAAGGACGGCAAGCGGTCGCTCGCCGAGCACATCGTGTACGGAGCACTCGAGGGGTGCCGGGACAAGTCCGGCAACGATCCGGTGATCACCCTGAAGCGCGCGCTGGACAACGTCAAGCCGACGCTCGAGGTCCGCAGCCGCCGGGT
>JBAUAY010000572.1:0-10168 GCA_049676235.1 Streptosporangiaceae bacterium | reverse complement strand
CACCGGCCCCATCCCGCTCCCGGCAGCACGGGCGTAGCACCGGCTCCCCGCCACGCCCACCGGGGCCACGCCCCCCGGCGCGACGACGCGCCAGAAGATAGATGTCCAGTCCAGGGATATACTGCTCGGCCCGCCTTTGCCCGCTGGTCGTCGGCTTGCGCCAGATCGCGCTAGCCTGGCGGTGCCAGGGCGTAACCCGGTTGGCCGGGCGGTGAAGGTGCCCCGGCCCTGCGTCCGGCTACGCAGCCGGTTCGCGTAGCCGAATAGTTCAGCCAGGGGCACGGCCGCGGTGACAACGGCGGTCCCGGCTCGCACTGCCGAGTCCACAACGTGGCCGCGCCGGGCCGCACTAGCCAGCCGAAGACCCGGACCATGACCAGGTAGAGCAGGCCAAGGCACACGAACCGCGATCTTGCCGTATCTACCTCATCAGGCCGAAACGCAGGTCACAGTGCCTGCGGTAAGTTATGAAGCGGTACAGGCTGTGCCTGCTGAGCGCTTCACTCGAGTTTCGGCACGCCACAGGCCGGGTGGACCCTGGCCGACGGTGGTGCCCCGCAGCAGCCGTGCTCCGAGGATCAAGGCCCGAGCCGTACAGTTACCTCCCTGGCCAAGGCCAGCGCGGCGGCTAGCTCGGGGGAACGGCCGGTTCCGCCGATGCCCTGTGTCGACGCCGCGCCCGCCGCGCAGCCGAGCGCCAGCGCATCCGGCGGCTCGAACCCATGCAGCAGGCCAGCCAGCAGGCCAGCGTCGAAACAGTCTCCGGCACCGGTCGTGTCCACCGCCGCGATCTGCGGCGGAGTCCCTAGGTACTGCTGCGGTCCGTCGGCATACAGTGCTCCACGCGCGCCGAGCTTGACCGCGATCGCGCCTCCGGCCTTGGTGAGCGACGCTATCGCCTCCGGCAGCCTCGTGGTTCCGGCTATCCGCAGCGCTTCCGCCTCGTTGGGCAGTAGCAGATCGGTCTGCGCAAGTACGTCGGAGAAGAAGTCCGCGCCCCACGTCCCTGCCGGGTCCCAGTTGGTGTCGAGCGATGTGGAAGCTCCGGCCGCGCGGGCGGCCGCCAGCAGCGCGGCAAGGCCTGGCCCGAGGGACCGCTCCAGGAGGAAGTAGGAGCTGACATGGACGTGCCGTGCTCGCGAGAGCAGGTCTGCGGGTACATCTGCTGAGGTCAGCGTGCCGATGGCGCCCGCTGCGGTGAGGATGGCGCGGTCGTCGCCCCGTGATAGCGCGACCGTCATACCGGTCGGCAACTCCGCGCGGACCGCCATGACGTCTGTGTCAACGCCTGCTCTGACAAGTTCCGCGAGCATGAAGTGTCCGGCCGCATCGTCGCCAATCGCGGCAACCAGCGCAACCCGTAGCCCGAGCCTAGAGGCGGCCACCGCGGTGATCGAGGCTGACCCGCCCACTACCAAGGACATGCTGGCGACCAGCTTCTCTTGCTGGCCGAAGGCGGGGGTCAGATCGTCGCCCAGGACCAGCACGTCCGGGTTGCAATCGCCGATCACAAGGAGGTCGAAGGTGCGCAGGCGCTCCCGCTCGGGGCGGACGGCCGCGGCAGCCGGCTCACCGCCCACCGGTCTCTGCGCCTCCTCGCCGCTCTCCCGCCAATGTGACGTGCACTCCACAGTCGGTCAGCGCCCGGATTGCGTCGGCGTCCGCAGCGACGTCGGTAATGAGTTCGCTTACCGCAGCCACCTCGCAGATCCGGGCGAATGCGATCTTGCCGATCTTGGAGCTGTCTGCCACCACTACCACGCGCCTGGCACACTTGATCATGACAGCGTTTGTGTGCGCCTCCACCTCGTGGTGCGTCGTGCAGCCAGCCTGAGGGTCAATGCCGTCCACGCCGATGAAGGCCACGTTGAGGTTCAGGCCGGTGAGGCTAGCCTCAGCGATGGGTCCGGACAGCTCGTAGGACTGGCTCCGGGCTACGCCGCCAGTGGTGATCAGCTTGATGCCTGGCCGGACCGCCAACTCGGAGGCGATATTCAAGGCGTTGGTCACGATGGTTAGCTTCTGCCGGTCGGCGAGTGCCCGCGCGACCTCGGTGGCGGTTGTCCCGCCGGTCAGGCCGACCGCCATTCCCTCGGACACCTGCGCCGCCGCCTCGCGTGCGATGCTCCGCTTCTCCTCGGCACACCGGACGCTCTTATACCGCAGCGGCAGCTCATAAGAGACGGCGTGGGCTGTCGCGCCGCCGTGCGTGCGTGCCAGCAGACGCTGCTTTTCCAAGATCACCAGGTCCCTGCGGATGGTGCCGGGAGACGCGTCTAGGTCATCGGCGAGATCAGCGACCGCGACCGAACCGCCATCGGCGAGCCGTTCGAGGATCACGCTCAGCCGCGCAGCTCTGTACATAGCAAAAGAGCATATCGGTGCAGGTAAGTTGCTTGTCCACGATCGGCTGGCGGGTGGCGTGGGCCGACAGAGGTGGTTGCTCGTGCACGATTGGTGTCCGACCGCGCAATTTCAGTCTTGTAATCGTGACTGAAACCACCCTAGATTGACGTAATATGAGCGCAAACGATCACCATTGGCGTCGCCATTTCCTGCCTAGGTGCCGGCCGGCCGTGACCCGTTACGTATCGCACTGCGCGAACTACTCATCGGCTCGCCGGCCGTTTGATCGTGCCTCGGCGCGGGCCGGCATCGGAACCCGGTCATCGTGATCACACAGCCGGCGATGACCACCAAGGTGCCCTGCTTCGTCCTGCGGCTCAGTCGGGCCGCACGGACCACAGCGGCCGCCGCCGCATATCACGTCACGTCCACGCCTGGCCTGCTTCGCGGTCCCGGCAGCACAGTGCCGACAATTCCTGACGCGCTCGGGATCGTGCCTGGCTGTGCGCCTCGCTGAAAGAGGAGACAGATGAGGAATATCGGCATCGTCAGCAGACGGGCGGGAGCGCTCGTCCTCAGCGCTGGCCTGGTCACGCTCGGCGCCGCCTGCGGGTCGAGTAGTAGTAGTAGTAGCAGCAGCAGTAGCAGCAGCGCCAGTTCCAGCTCGTCGAACTCGATTACCGTCGCTGTTGCCTACCCGGCTCCCCCCAAGGCCTTGCTCGACCAGTTCACCAAGCAGACCGGCATCAAGGTGACCTGGGTCAACATCGGGTGGGACGACCTGCAGACCAAGATCGCCGCGGCCATGACCGCGAACACCTACTTCGCCGATGCCGCCGACGTTGACTGGTCCAAGGTCGGTGAGTACCAGAAGACCGGCTGGTTCTACCCGCTCAACAAGTATTTCGATGTGGCCAGCCTCCGTGCGGACATGCCGCAGCTCAACACGTTCGTCTCGAACAACGAGCTGATGGGGATGCCGTTCGATTCGTCGTTCCTGGTCACCACCGTGAACACAAAGGACTTCGCCAAGGCCGGCATCACGACGATGCCAACGACCCTTGCCGAGTTCACAGCCGACCTGCAGAAGGTGGGCAAGGCCAACGGCATGGCCAGCCCGCTCGACATCCACCTGGCCACCGCCGAGGGCCTGTCGACCTGCTGGTACCAGATGACCGCAGCGTTCGGCGGCCAGGTGCTGACCGCGCAGGACAGCCCGGCGTTCACCTCGCCGAGTTCGCCCGGATACCAGGCGATAACCTGGATGGTCAACGCCTACAAGAGTGGCCTGGTGCCAAAGGGCAACATCAACGAGACCGACTATCAGGGGTTTACCACCGAGATGGCGAAGAACCGCGTCGCGGCCGAGCTTTGCGACTACTCAGGCAGCGTCGCCTCGATCTACAACGTGCCGTCATCGTCAAGCGTGGTAAACGACACCGGGTACATCCCGACACCCGGGGCCAGCGGGGTGGGCGGGAACGTCGCGAACCCCGACGGCATCGGTATCCCGAAGACGGCCAAAAACGTGGCCGGCGCGGTGAAGTTCATCAACTGGTTCACCGACACCGAGAACCAAGGACTTTGGGCCGGGCTGCAGGGTTCGAAGGACGTGGTGAGCACGTTCCCGCTGCCCGCCAGGCTGTCCAGCTTCGACTTGATGACCAAGGCTAACGACGTCGAGCAGGCATCCCAGCTGGACGCCATCCTCAAGGCGCACGCGCAGCCGCCGTTCCCGAACGGAGCGCCGCCATGGTACGTACAGTTCAGCACCGCCGTACAGACCAACATTCACGAGGCGGCCGCCGGGCAGGAGACCATCCCGCAGGCGGTGAGCGCGATAGCCGCCGCCGTAAACCAGCTCAAATCCTCCGGCTAAGGTGGCACCGCTGGCCATCGCCAGCCCATGACCGGAGAGCACGACGCGGTAGGGAGGCCTGACGCTTGAGTCCGGTGCGCCGTGGCAGGATGCTGCCGTACATCCTGCTCTCGCCGCTGGTGGTGTTCATCGGGGCGTTGTCGTTTGTCCCGACGGCCGATACCACGGTGGAGGCGTTCTTCCGGGTGACGCCGCTTGACCCGCCGTCCCGGTTCATCGGCCTCGGGAACTTCCGGGCGCTGTTCGCGAACCCAGCCATCCTCACCTCCTGGGTCAACACGGCGGCCTACGTCGTTGTCGGCGTGGTGGCGTCGGTCGTGCTCGGCACCGTCATCGCCGTGGCGCTCAGGCAGCGATTCCGGTTGCGCGGCGTCATCCTCGCTCTGGTGATCCTCCCGTGGGCGCTGCCTGCGGTCGTCGAAGCGGTCATCTGGAACTGGATCTACAACCCAACCTTCGGCGTCATGAACAGCGCATTGCATTCGGCGCACCTCATCGGCGGGTACCACGTGTGGCTCGGCCTCAACCGGTGGCTCACGATAGTGCTGATCGAGATCGTGCAGGTATGGCAGATCACGCCGCTGTCCGCGCTGATCATCCTCGCGGCGCTGCAGTCGATCCCGCCGGACCTATATGAGGCGGCACGGGTGGATGGCGCTGGCCCGGTACAGGCGTTCCGGCGCATTTCGCTGCCGCTGATCCGGCCGGCCCTGGCCGTGTGCACGGTCGAGGCGCTGGTCCTGTCGCTGAACATCTTCGACCAGGTCTACATACTGAACGGAATCGCGCCCCTCGGCTCGTCGGTGATGCTGCAGACCTATGTGACGACGTTCGAGGATCTCAACTTCGGCGGTGGTTACGCCCTGTCGCTGCTGATGACCATCGCGACGGCGCTGCTGTCGGTGGCCGCGCTGGCGCTGCTCTACCGCAGGGCGGAGGCTGCCTGATGACAGCGGGCGAGCGGACGGCGCGGGCGGTGACCCGGACGGCGGCAGGGCCAGCCGGCCGGGTGCTGTCCCGCCGCCCGGCCCGCACGCTCGGCCGCGTCGTCACGATCATGGTGATCCTCCTGTGGTCGCTGTTTCCGATCTACTGGGCGCTCAACACGAGCCTCAGCACGCTCTCCGGCGCGGACAGCGCACCCGCGCACTACTTCCCGTCGCCGTTGGTCGCCACCAGCTACCGCGAGGTGTTCGGTATCGGCGGCGCGGGCTCCGGCATCTCCGGACAGCTTGGAAGGTCGCTGGTCAATTCGGCGATAGAGTCCGGCACGGCGATGATCCTCACCATCGTCATCGCCATCTTCGCGGCATACGCCTTCGCCCGCCTCCAATTCAGGTTCAAGCGGACGATCTTCGTGAGCGTGCTGGCCACGTTGTTGCTACCGGCCTACGCCACGCTGATTCCGCTCTACCGCATCATGGCCAGCCTCGGCTTGGTGAACACCTACATCGCCGTGGTCCTTGTCTACGTGTCGGGCTTCCTGCCGCTCGCGATCTGGATCCTCTATAACTACTTCAACACCATCCCACGCGAGCTTGAAGAGGCCGCGTTCGTCGATGGCGCCTCGCCGATGAGGGCACTGTTGCGGGTGGTGATCCCGGTAGCCATGCCTGGCATCGCCGCCGCCGCGATCATCGCATTCCTGCTGGGCTGGGCTCAGTTCTTGTTCCCGCTGATACTCACCACCGACCTGTCGACCCAGCCCGTCACGGTCATCGTCGCAGCACTGAACCAGCAGCGCATCGTACCTTTCACGCTGCTGATGGCGTGTGGCGTGATAGCCGCGGCCGTCCCTGGCGTGCTTGCCCTGGTGCTGAACCGCTACATCGTTCAGGGCATCACGGCTGGATCGATCAAGTAGTCACGCCGCCGTGAGGTAATCGCGGACCAGGTCCAGGTACCGCGTTGCCACGGCGTTGACCGCGGCGTCTCGGTCGCCACCGTCCACGTAGGCGCGGAGCGCGTCCCACCATATGGTGCGGCCGACGGCCATCCCGGTGAAGCCATCTGTCGCCGCTGCGATGGCCAGCCAGCGCCGGACCGCAGCGAGGTCGGCTCCACGGCCGAGGACAAGGCAAGCGCTGCCCGGATCGGCTGAGTGGACCGCCTCGGCTATCCGCGTGGCGTCCTCCCGCGATTCCGGTCCTTCTATCTTCCACAGCCGGGGGCGGAGGCCGTCGCCGGCGATCTCGCGGATCGCCGCTGCGGTCAGCTCCGCACGGACCTCGCGATCGAACCGCCCTCGGTCGTAGGCCACGGTGTCGAGCTGGGCGTCTTCCGGCGGAACCAGCAGTTCCAACATGAGCTGCTGCGGTCGGCCGTCGAGCCAGTTTGCGAGCTCGCGCAGCCGTGCCCGCTGCCTGGCATTCATCGCGGTATCGCCGCCGGGGTTGTAGCGGATGAGAACCTTCACGTAATCCGGATGGTGGGAAACGATGACGCGGTCAGGATGACCGCCGCAGACGTAACGCAGTTCCCGCTGGCCGCTCACCTCGACGGGCATGGCGACCCGGATGCCGTCGGCTCGCGCTTTTGGCACGAAGCTGCCGCCGTATTCGCGGTCGATGAGAAGCACGACGCTGCCGGCGTCGACCTGCGGCGCTGCGGCAAGAAGCGCGTCGACAACGACCCCCTTGGCCGCGACCATCGTCGCGTGCTGCTCGGGCGTCGGATCTCCGGGCAGGGCCATGAAGTCACGCCGGAACGAGTTGCGATGGTCGAATGCGAGGGCGAAGATCTCCGTCACAGTTCGCTCACCGTGATGAGAGCTTCCAGCTCGGCGACATCTTCAGCGTGTACCACTCCGGCGACAGGCTGCCGCACCGCGGCAGCGGACATCGCGGCCGCCCGGCGCAGCCGATCCGGCCATGGCTGGCCCGTGAGATGTCCCTGGACCAGCGCAGCGAAGGCAGCATCGCCGGCTCCGACCGGGTTGCCTCGCTGCGTAGGTGCGGCCGCCAGCAGCGACATCTCTGGCAGCACCCCCAGCAGGCCGCGGGCACCCAGCGAGACGACCACGCCCTGCGCGCCGTCGGCGAGCAGTTGGCGGGCCGCGTGAACCGCGGCGGGCAGAGCAACCGGCACCGCGAGCCCGGCCGCCTCGGCCAGCTCGTGCTCATTAGGCTTCACCAGGGCGGGTTTTGCCGCAATCGCGGCCAGCAGCGGCGCAGCGTGAGCATCGACGAACGTGTCGTAGCCCGAGTCGGCCGCAAGCCCGACAAGTGTGCGGTAGGCGTCGACGGGGAGCCCGGCCGGGAGGCTGCCTGAGAGCACGACACCAGAGGCCCCGTGGATCAGCTTGGCGAAGCCATCGGTGAAACGTTCCCATTCCGCGCCAGCAATCGGCGGTCCGCTCTCGTTGTATGCCGTGACCGCTGCATCCTCGGTGCTGAACGCGCTGACAGTTCTGCGGCTGTCGGCCGCGCACCGGACAAGGCAGTGCGGAACTGCCCACTCGTCAAGGTGCTCGACGATTTCGTCGCCGATCAGACCGCCGACGAACCCCGTGACCACGACGTCGTGCCCGGCCTGGTGGAGCAGCCGCGCGACATTGATGGCCTTGCCTCCGGCCTGGGCGTGGACTCGGCTGACCCGGTTCGCCTCCCCAACGACAAAGCGCTCGCTGACGTAGGTGATATCCAGTGCGGGATTCAGCGCCGCGCATACGGCGCGTCCGCCGCCACCTGCGGTCACTGGCCGGTGTACCTGACGGAACGAGCGAGGTACCTGGGCCGATCCGGGTCCAGGCCGCGCACCTGGGCAGTAGCGACCGCAACACGCTGGGCCAGCACAAGCTCGGCTTGCGGATCGCCGTCGGCAACGACAACCGTCGCCCCAGTGCGTCTTATGTCGTTCACGAGCACGCCGTCATCGACCCCCAGCAGCCAGACAACCGAATTCTCGTTGGCTGTCGAGAGCGGGCCGTGCCGGTATTCCAGAGCCGGGTACGCCTCGCTCCACGCTGACGCGGCTTCCTGGATCTTGAGAGCCGCCTCACGGGCCACACCGGTGGACCAGCCGCGGCCGAGGAAGACGTAATGCGGCCGGTCTATCAGCTGGTCATCCAGGTCGGCGGCCACTGCCACCCTGGCCTGCTCCACGACCGGGGCAAGATCGTGTCCGACGTGCGCTCTCGCCACGGTGAGAACGGTCGTGGCGAATCGGGTCTGGACGACAGACTGTTCGTCAGCGTAGTCAAGCACCAGAAGCTGATCCGTGGCCTCGCGGATCGGCGCCGAAGCATCAGCGGTAATGCCGATCTTGCGGACCGAGCTAGGCACATTCCGCAGCGCGTCGAGCACCTCGATTGTTGTTCCCGAGCGGGTAACCGCGAGCACAACTTCGTAGCTGCGAGCCGGGAGCTCCGACGCGGGGAAGGCATCGGTCTCCCCATGGTCGGCGGCCTCGCGCGCCGCCGCGATCGCGGTCGCTACGTGCCAGGAAGTGCCGCAGCCAATGACTGCGACCCGCTCACCGCGGCCGGGAAGAACCTTCGCAGCGCCGTCGAGGGACTGGAGCGCCCTGGCCCAGCAGTCTGGCTGACTTGAGATCTCCCTCTGCACGTGCGCCTCAGGTCGGTGCACCGGTTGGTCCTTCGCCGTCCAGGTTTGCGGGGATCTTCAAAAACGTGCACATCTTGCCTTTAAATTCTGCACACTCTCGCCTATTTCGCTCGACTCTACGACATATGTGATCACATCACAAGGCGCACCGCTTCCTGAGAACCACCGGGCAACGCTGCTGTCTCCACGATTTGGCCTGCCTATGATCTCTGCATGGGATACTCCCGCGCAGTCCAGGGCAGGGTAGACACCCGCATCCCGCACGCTTATATCAACACCGGCGAGATCCCGGTGGAACTGCTGATCATCTTCGGGCCGCAAGGCGAACGAGTACACCTGCGGGCGCGCACCGGCGCGGAGACCCTGCAAACGCCCGGTCCTTAACACTCCGGAGAGCGTGGCGAGTACGCCTGCCCCCGGCCAGGGGCCAATTCGCTTAGTGAAAATCGGCGCTAACTGTCGCAAGCAGCTGATCGGCGGCCCGAAGCCGGGCGACTGCCGTCCGCCCAGCCCGGCCGTTGGCACCCGCCGGGCTGGGCGGCGATGTCTGCCACGGGGTGCGTCCTCGCCGATGCGACAGGGCGTAACGGATACCCGCCGTTCATTGAGAATCCTTGCGGAGTACCCATCCGAGACTGCCCAGGTCACGGGGTACAGAGCGGCTGACCTGGCCGAGCGCGGCGAGGCGGTCCCCGGCTCCGCTTTCGCCAGGTGCCCATTGGGGTTCGCCCAGCGGACACGATTCCAGCGGTACCGTAAGCGATTAGTCCGGCCGTCCCCGTCGGTCAGTTTCATGTGCTCCGCGGTTCATCCGATCATGAGGGAGTCGCCATGCCTCGCACCCGGGTCCACAACCTGAACATCTCCCTCGACGGCTACGCCGCCGGCGAGCACGTGACGTTCGATGCCCCGATCGGTGGTGCCGAGAGGCTCTTCACCTGGTTCGATGGTCGCGCCATCCACGGGATCGACAAGGTGGATGCCCCCTTCACGCTAGACCGCGCCTTGACCAGCATGTGGGGCCAGGGAATCGGCGCCGAGATCATGGGACGTCGCAAGTTCGGCCCACAGGTTGGCGATTGGCCCGACGACGGGTGGCGGGGCTGGTGGGGCGACGAACCACCATTCCAAACACCGGTGTTCGTCCTGAGTCACCACCCGCACCCGACGATTGCCTTTCCCAATGGGACGAGCTTCCGGTTCGTGGACGGACCCCCACACGAGGTGCTTCGCCTAGCCCAGGAAGCCGCAGATGGTTGCGACGTCCGCATCGGCGGAGGGCCCTCGACAGTGCGTCAGTTTCTCCAGGCCGACCTGATCGACTTCATGCACCTGGTGATCGTGCCGATCACCCTCGGGCGCGGCGTATCCCTTTGGG
>JBAUAY010000571.1:0-2974 GCA_049676235.1 Streptosporangiaceae bacterium | reverse complement strand
CCGAGCTCTCCTAACCAAAGGAGACAACGCATGGCGTGCCGGGTAAGATACGTGGACTGCCCGATCAACCGAACCGAGGACTGCGCATGCTGACGGCCTTCGTGCGGGCGTTCCAGACGCCGGACCTTCGCAAGAAGATGCTGATCACGCTGGGTCTCATCGCCTTGTTCCGGTTCGGCGCCTCTCTGCCCACGCCAGGCATCGATGAGAAGAACGTGGCGTTCTGCTCGAACGCGGCTACCGCGGCGGGGAGTTCCACGGCGGGCGTCCTGGCCATCGTCAACCTGCTCAGCGGCCAGGCGCTGCTGCGCTTGTCGGTGTTCGCGCTCGGCATCATGCCGTACATCACCGCCAGCATCATCCTGCAGCTACTCACCGTCGTGATCCCGCGGCTCGAGACGCTGAAGCAGGAAGGGCAGGCTGGGCAGTCCAAGATCACCCAGTACACCAGGTACCTCACCGTGGGCCTGGCCCTGCTCCAGTCCACCGGGTACGTGGAGCTGGCCAGATCGGGCACCCTGTTCAACGGTTGCGGGGCGTCGGGCAGCAGCAATCCGCTCATCCCGAACGGCTCGACCTTCACCATTGCCACCATGGTGATCACCATGGTGGCGGGCACCACGGTCATCATGTGGATGGGCGAGCTGATCACCGACCGGGGCGTCGGCAACGGCATGTCGGTCCTGATCTTCACCACGGTGATCTCGGTCATACCCGGCGAGATTCTGGAGATTTACCGGGTCAAGAGCGCGTTCTACGCCGCTATCGCCATCGTCGTCGTGATCGCCATCGTCGCGTTCATCGTCTTCATGGAACAGGCGCAGCGCCGCATCCCGGTCCAGTACGCCAAGCGAATGGTGGGCCGCCGGATGTACGGCGGCACCTCGACCTACATTCCGATGAAGGTCAACCAGGCCGGCGTCATCCCGGTCATCTTCGCCTCGTCGCTGTTGTACATCCCGACCCTGGCCGCCCAGCTGTTCGGCAACCAGAACAAACCTCAGGGCTGGGTGTCCTGGGTGGCCCGCTACATCGAGCAGAGCAGCTCCGCCCTCTACATGCTCTCGTTCTTCTTGCTCATCGTCGGGTTCACCTACTTCTACGTGTCGATAACCTTCAACCCGGTCGAGGTAGCCGACAACATGAAGAAGTACGGCGGGTTCATCCCCGGCATCAGACCGGGACGGCCGACCGCCGAGTATCTCCAGTACGTGCTCAGCAGGCTCACCGCGCCGGGTTCGGTTTACCTCGGCATAATCGCGCTGTTCCCGCTGGTGGCGCTCAGCGCCATCGGGGTCGCCAACCAGTTCCCGTTCAGCGGAGTCAGCCTGCTGATCATGGTCGGCGTCGGGTTGGACACCGTGAAGCAGATCGAGAGCCAGTTGCAGCAGCGCAACTATGAGGGTTTCTTGCGATAGTGCGCATCGTCCTCGTCGGGCCCCCCGGTGCGGGCAAGGGGACACAGGCCCAGTTCATAGCGTCGCACCTGGCGATCCCGAGGATCTCGACAGGTGACATTTTTCGGTACAACGTGACGAACAATACCGAGCTTGGCCGCAAGGCCAGGGAGTTCATGGAACGCGGCGACCTGGTTCCCGACGAGGTGACCGTGGCCATGGTCCGGGACAGGCTGGCCGAGGACGATGCCCAGGAGGGCTTCCTCCTGGATGGTTTCCCGAGGAACGTCCCGCAGGCCGAGACGCTGAAGAAGATGCTCTCGGAGTGGGATGCGCGGCTCAGCGTGGTGCTTGAGCTTGTCGTGGACGAGGACGAAGTGGTGCGGCGGCTATCGGGACGCAGGACCTGCCGTCGCTGCGAACGGGTGTGGCACGTCCTGTACGATCCGCCCGCCCGCAATGGCATCTGCGACGACTGCGGTGCCGAGCTCTTCCAGCGGGACGACGATTCCGAGGAGACCATCAGGCACCGGATCGAGGTCTACGCCGAGCAGACCTCCCCGCTCGTCTCGTTTTACGCCGACGAGAACATCCTGATCGGCATCGACGCGACCGGACCGGTGGAAGAGATCACCAGCCGGGCGATGGCCGCGCTCCGTCCGTTCGTGCGCTGAGAGCGGTCAGGCACGCGGCGCGGCGGGTAGTGAAGAGGCGTGGGGAGGTGGGCGGCGGGTGGACATCGAGATCAAGACACCCGAGCAGATCGCCGTGATGCGCGAGGCCGGGCTGGTGGTCGCGCGCACCTTGCAGGTTGTGGCCGCGGCGGTCCGGCCCGGCATCACCACGGCGGACCTTGATGAGCTCGCCGAGGCGGAGATCCGCGCCGCGGGCGCCACTGGTTCGTTCAAGGGCTACCACGGCTACCCCGCCACGATCTGCACGTCGGTGAACGAGGAGATCGTGCACGGCATCCCGAGCCGGCAGCGGAGCCTGCGGGACGGAGACATCGTCTCCATCGACTGCGGCGCCATCGTCGGCGGGTGGCACGGGGACGCGGCGCTCACCGTCGGCGTGGGCGCCATTTCCGCCGAGCACGCCGGCCTGCTCCAGGCGTGCGAGACCGCGCTGTGGCGGGGGGTCGCCCAGGCGCGGGCCGGCGGCCGCCTCGGTGACATCTCGCACGCGGTGGAGACCAGCGTGGGCGCCTCGGGCCGGTACGGCGTGGTCGAGGAGTACACCGGCCATGGCATCGGCAGCGCGATGCACATGGACCCGCCGGTGCCCAACTACGGGCGGGCCGGCCGCGGGCCGCGGCTGCGGCCGGGCATGGCGCTGGCCATCGAGCCGATGGTGATGCTCGGCAGCTCCGAGACGGTGCTGCTCGACGACGGGTGGACGGTGGTCACCGCCGACGGGAGCTGGGCTGCGCACTTCGAGCACACGGTCGCGATCACCCCCGACGGGCCCTGGGTACTGACTCAACTGGCCGGGGGGCGACCCCCCAAGACCCCCCCGATCCTGGGGGAAACTTCCCCCAGACCCCCTTGGGGGGGCCAAGGCCCCCCAGGCCCTTAGGG
>JBAUAY010000570.1:0-9787 GCA_049676235.1 Streptosporangiaceae bacterium | reverse complement strand
GAGTCCGGGTGGGGCCGACCATGATCCGGCTCGTCCCGGGGCCCCGCGCCGACGAGATGAGCACCGAGACCCGCGCCGACCTGCGGGCCCGGTTGGGGTCACCGGTTGACGTCCGGCTCACTAACGTACCGCCGGTGCGCCTCCTCCAGCTCGGGCGAGCCCGGCGGCTCCATGTAGTCGCGGATCGTCCTGAGCTGGAACTCGCAGAATTCCAGCGCTGCCTGCTCCTCGGTGGACAGTTCCCGGCAGTGCGATCGCTTCTCGGCGTAGCAGGCCAGGTCCACCTGGCCCAGCGCCTCATGCACGGCACGGCGGATCGTGATGTTCAGCACGCACATCTGGCCATCGCTGATGAATCCCTCCCCGCTGCCCGGGTTGTCCGGGTCGAACGCCCAACCGCCGTGGAACGTCTCCAGCGCGTTACGGACCGACTGCGCCACGACCCAGGTTCGGAACTGCTCATGGGTGAACTTCTCGTTGACACCCTCGATGAGGGCCAGCAGGTCGGCGGTCGTCATGACGTACTCGTTTCTTCGGGTGAGGGGGCGGCCGGCCTAGTTCCGCGGCTCATCCGACGGCCGTTCATCTAGTTCCGCCCACACAGCTTTGCCTGTTGCGGTCTCACGCACTCCCCACTTTCCGGCCAGGGCATCCACAAGCACGAACCCGTAACCTGATCCATCGAACCCGGCGGGGGTGCGCGGCTGCGGCCACCGCGGGTCAGCGTCGGCGACCTCGATCCGCAGCCGGGTTCCCGCGGCCTGAAGTTCCAGCGTTATCGCGTCATTGCCCCGAGCATGCCGGACGGCATTGGTGACCAGCTCAGATACGAGCAGGACAGCGGTCTCCTCCAAATAGGCCAGCCGCCATGTCGTCAGCGCGTCGCGAGTAGCTTGTCGCGCCAGTCGTACCGAACGGCTGGCGGTCGGCAGCGTCATCTGCACGTTCCACCGAGTTCCCTCCGCCCCATCAGAGCTTGCGTGAGCGCCGCGGGGTCCTCCTTGATCAGTCGTCATCACGTCAAATGCCTCAACTTATCCGCCGGCCTCCCGGCACTGCGCACGCCGGATGCGCTAGCAGGCATCCTGGCCCTGCGCGGCTTTCACGTCATGAACGGAGCCCATGGCGTGATCCTTGGTGCGCATTTCCCCTGTGTTGTGTCATTTCGAGGATCGGATTTTTACCTGAGCTAGATCTCAAGGAATGCTTAGCACCCGCTATCAGCTCTCCGACCGCTAGCTGACTATTAGCTGACCGTCAGCTGAGGTCTCCGACGAGCCCGTCTGGGTGAGCCTTCGGCGGTGGGCAACCGTCACTACCACCAGCGTGCTCATGTCTTGACCGGTGCCGAAGGGGACATATACGCTGCACATTGGTAACAAAACGTTCGTATCGTGAACACCAGGAGGTGGCACGATGGCAGGCAAGGTCATCATCACCTGCGCCCTCACCGGCTCCGGGCACACCCCGTCGATGTCGCCTTACCTGCCGTATGCGGTCGGCGATGTCATCGACCAGGGCGTGGCCGCCGCGGAGGCGGGCGCCGTCGTGCTGCACCTGCACGCCAGGAATCCGCAGGACGGCAGCCCGTCGGCCGATCCGGCCCTGTTCGTCGAGTACGCGAAGGGGATCAAGGAACGCAGCGATGCGATCGTGAGCATCTCCACCGGCGGCGGCACGGGGATGAGCGTCCAGGAGCGGTTGCAGGGCGTGGTCGAGCTCAAGCCGGAGCTGTGCACGCTAAACCTGGGCACGATGAACTACGGCAGCTTCCCGATGATCGACCGTTACCAGGGCCAGTTCAAGTACGACTGGGAAGAGCCGTACCTGGAGTCCACCCGGGCCGAGCCCTTCGTATCCACCTACGCCGACATCGAGTACATGCTCAAGGTGATCGGGCCACAGACCGGGACTCGGTTCGAGGCGGAGGCGTACGACACCTCGCACCTGTACACACTGGCCTACTACATGGACGCCGGGCTCGTGCCGGCGCCGGTATTCGTGCAGACGATCTTCGGGACGATGGGCGGCACCGGGCCAGACGTCGATCACATCGTGCACATGAAGCGGACCGCGGACCGGCTGCTCGGGGACGCGTACCAGTGGTCGACGCTGGGCGCGGGCCGCTACCAGATGGGCATCGTCACCGCCGCGGCGATCATGGGCTCGCACGTCCGCGTCGGCCTGGAGGACAGCCTCTACCTAGGCAAGGGCCAGATGGCCGGGTCCAACGCCAGTCAGGTCACCAAGATCAGGGGAATCCTGGAGGCCCTGTCCCTGGAGGTGGCGACGCCGACCGAGGCGCGCGAGATGCTGGGCCTCAAGGGCCTGGACAATGTGGGGTACTGAGGGACACCCCGAACACGAGGGCATTACCGGCGTCACCTTCGCCTTTCGCCTGGCACCGCGCTCAGCTGCGGGTCCTGATCGCCGGCTGGCTGGACGAGGTGGGCGATCCGGCGAGATGCAACGAGACGTGTTAGGGGCCCATGGATGACCGCTGTGCAACCGGACCAGGCACGCCGGGTGGGACTCGTCGGAGCGGGGGTGATCGGCGGCGGCTGGGCGCTGCATTATCTGCGGGCGGGGCTGGACGTCGACGTCTACGATCCGGCCCCGCAGGCACGCGGCGACCTGCTCCGCATGGTCGAGGCGAGCTGGCCGCTGCTCGAGCGGATGGGGCTGCGCGAGGGGGCCAGCCCGGACCGGCTCGCCTTCCACGACCAGCTGGCCGGGGCGGTGGCGGGCGCCGACGTGGTGCAGGAAAACGCGCCGGAAGACGGCGCGGTCAAGCGCCGGGTGCTGGCCGACATCGACCGCGCGGCCCGGCCGGAGGTGGTCATCGCGTCGAGCACGTCCGGGTTTGCGATGACGATGCTGCAGGCCGACTGCGGGCACCCGGAGCGCTGCGTGGTCGGTCATCCGTTCAACCCGCCCTACCTCATCCCGGTGGTCGAGGTGGTGGGCGGCGAGCGGACCGATCCCGTCGCCGTCGACTGGCTGACCGCCTTCTACGCCAGCACCGGCAAGCGCCCGCTGCGGCTCAGCCGGGAGCTTCCCGGCTTCGTCGGCAACCGGCTGCAGGAGGCCATGTGGCGGGAGGCGCTGCACATGGTGGCAGCCGGCGAGGCCACCGTGGAGGAGATCGACGCCTCGATCGCGTTCGGCCCGGGCCTGCGCTGGGCCCTGATGGGGCCCTGCCTCACCTTCCACCTGGCCGGAGGCGGCGGCGGGATGGCGCACATGCTTGACCACTTCGGCGCGGCGCTGCTTGAGCCGTGGACCCGGCTGCAGGCACCCACCCTCACGCCCGAGCTGCGAGACCGCATGATCGAGGGCTGCCTGCGCGAGGCGGACGGCCGGTCGGTCGCCGAGCTCGAGCGGCTGCGCGACGGCTTCCTGGCCGAACTGCTGGTGCTCGTGGAGCGGTACGCGCTGGCAGGACAGGCTAGGTCGGCCGGAACTGCGGCCCCAGTGATCGAACTGGCTGGCCGTAAACCCAGCCCTTAAGGACCGGGAGGATGTCAACCTTGACACACGATGGCGGCATACTTACGATCAGCCTAAATCACATTATGCACATTATGTTCGTATCGTGAACGCGCGCCGGACGGGTCCTCTGGAGCCCGGAACCGGCACCGGCGGGCTCGCGGGACCCTCGTGAGCCCGGCGATCCGCCTCGCGAACTCGTGTCGGCACGAGCTCGCGATCTCCTAGGACACCGCGGCATCCGGATTCACAGCGGCCACCGCTTCGCGACAGCCGGGAGCAGACATGACATTCAGCCGCAGGGACTTTCTCAAGACCGGCGTGACCCTAGGAGCCGCCGGGGCGGGCGGGCTGCTCGGCGGCGGGCTGCTCAGCGGCTGCGGGACGGGCAACACGGTCAAGGCCTTCACCACCTCGACCGCGGGTAAGCCCCGTCGGGGCGGCACGCTGCGGGCCGGCCTGACCGGCGGGTCGAGCGCCGACACGCTGGACCCGCTGAACGCCATCACCAACGTGGACTTCTCCAGGATCGACAACCTGTACGAGCCGCTGGTCGGGCTGACCCCGGACGCGCAGCCGGTGTTCGTGCTGGCCGAGGAGCTCACCCCGAACGCCAAGGCCACCGAGTGGACGCTGCGGATCGCGTCGGGGATCACCTTCCACAACGGCAAGGACCTGACCGCCGACGACGTCATCTACACGTTCCGGCAGATCCTGAACCCGAAGGCCCCGGCGGCGGCCGCGGCCGGCCTGGCGTCGATCGACGCCAAGAACATGACCAAGCTGGACCGGTACACGGTCAAGATCCCGTGCACCACGCCGTTCGCCACCTTGCACCAGGCGCTGGCCATCCCCGGCTACTCCGACATCATCCCGGTCGGCTACAACCCGGCCGCCCCGGTCGGCACCGGCCCGTTCCGGCTGAAGAGCTTCAGCCCGGGCACACAGTCCACCTTCGTCCGCTACGACGGCTACTGGCAGTCCGGGCGACCGTATCTGGACGAGATCATCATCACCGACTACAGCGACCAGACCAGCCAGGTGAACGCGCTGCTGGCCGGCCAGGTCGACGTGGTCAACCTGTTGAGCGAGGACGTCATCTCCGAGGTCCAGGGCGAGGGCAAGAACGTCCTGGTCTCGGCGGGCGGCGGCTGGAACCCGTTCACCATGCGGGTGGACACCGGGACGTTCAGCGATGTGCGCATCCGGCAGGCCATGCGGCTGGTCGTCGACCGCCAGCAGATGCTCGACCTGGTCTTCGGCGGCTACGGCACCCTGGGCAACGACCTGTTCGGGATCTGGGCGCCGGAGTACGACCACAGCCTGCCCCAGCGCGAGCAGGACATCGACCAGGCTAAGTCGCTGCTCAAGGCGGCGGGCGCCGAGGGCCTGCACGTCCAGCTGGTGACCTCTGACATCGCGCAGGGCACGGTCCTCGCGGCCCAGGTGCTCGCCCAGCAGGCCTCCTCGGCCGGCATATCGGTCAGCGTGAACGACGTCACCGTCAACGACTTCTACGGCACGAACTACCTGAAGTGGCAGTTCGCCCAGGACTACTGGTTCTACAACTTCTACCTGCCGCAAGTGTCGCTGGCCACGCTGCCGACGGCCTCGTTCAACGAGACGCACTGGGACAACTCCCGGTACAACTCGCTGTACCACCAGGCCATCGCCACCGTCGACGACTCGCTGCGCACCGAGCTCGCGCACGAGATGCAGCAGATCGAGTACGACGAGGGCGGCTACATCATCCCGTTCTTCCCGCCGGTGATCGACGGCTACGGCACCAACGTCGGCGGCCTGGTCCCGTCCAAGATCGGCTTGTCGCTGAACGCCTACGACTTCAAGAATGTGTGGCTATCGTGACAACTGCGACAGCGGAGACGCAAAGGGCTAAGGAGACGAAGCCGAGCAAACCGCATCCCATCCGGCACATGCTGATCTACCGCAGCCTGATCGGCTTGCTCACGCTCCTGCTGGTGTCGATCCTGGTGTTCGCCGCGACGCAGACGCTGCCGGGCAACGCCGCCAGCGCGGTGCTGCTGAACACGGCCACCCCGCAGCGCCTGCACGCGCTGGAGGTGCAGCTGGGCCTGAACAAGCCGGCGGTGGAGCAGTACTGGACCTGGCTCACCGGCATCCTGCACGGTAACTTCGGCAAATCGCTGGCCAACGGGACGTCGGTGGGCACGCTCGTCGGCGGGCGGATCCTGAACTCGCTGGTCCTCGTGGTCCTGGCCGGCGCGATCGGAACGCTGATCGGCGTGGGACTCGGCGTGCTCGCCGCGGCGCGCCGGGACAGCGTGTTCGATCACGTGCTGTCGGTCACGGCCCTGGCCGTCACCGCGCTGCCGGAGTTCGTCGTGGCCGTGGTCCTGATCATCTTCTTCGCCGCGGTGGTATGGCACCTGTTCCCAGCGGTTTCGGTGTTCGTGCCGGGCACCGCGCCGTGGTCGAACCCGAAAGAGCTCGTGCTCCCAGTGGCGACCCTGGTTATCGTCGTCGTGCCGTACGTGTTCCGGATGATGCGGGCGTCGATGATCGACGCGCTGGAAAGCGACTACGTGCAGATGGCACGGCTCAAGGGCGTGCCGAAGTGGCGGGTGCTGCTCGTCCACGCGCTGCCGAACGCCATCGCGCCGACCATCCAGGTGATCGGGCTCAGCTTCCTCTACCTGGCCGGCGGCGTGGTCGTCGTGGAGTACATGTTCAACTACCCGGGGCTCGGACAAGCCTTGGTGTCGGCGGTCTCTGACCGGGACATCCCGGTGATCCAGTTCATCGTGCTGGTCCTCGCGGCCTTTTACATAGTCGTCAATATCTTGACCGACGTGATATCGCTCGCCGCGAGCCCGCGGCGGCGGCTGCCCAGATCCTGACGGAGGTGCCCATGGCGCGCAGACCTGAGGCATTCGCGGTACTCGGCCGCGCGGTGCAAACCCCGCGCGGCGTCACTGGGCTGGTCATCGCCGGCTGCGTGGTCCTCGCAGCCGCGATCGGCCCGTTCGTTGCGCCGTACTCAAGCACCGAGTTCGTGACGACGCCGTTCTCCCGGCCCAACAGCGGCGCGTGGCTCGGCGGTGACGTCCTCGGCCGGGACGTGCTGAGCCGTACCCTCGACGGCGGCTGGGAGCTGCTGCTCATGGCCGCCGCCGCGACCGCGCTCGGCGTCGCCGCCGGGGCCGCCTGCGGTGTGATCGCCGCCTACGCCGGCGGCTGGTGGGACAGCGTGATCATGCGCGCGGTCGACGTGATCCTGGCCTTCCCGCAGCTGGTGTTCGCGCTGCTGCTGGTCAGCATTCTCGGCCCGAAGATCTGGCTGATCGTGCTGGCCGTCGCCATCTCGCACGCGCCGCAGGTCGCCCGGGTGACGCGAGCGGCGGCGCTGGACATCAGCGAGCGCGACTTCGTCAAGGCCATGCAGATCCTCGGCATCCCGGGCCGCCGGATCATCCGGAGGGACGTGCTGCCCAACCTGACCTCGGTGCTCATGGTCGAGATCGGGCTGCGACTCACCTACTCCATGCTGGTCATCGCCGGACTGAGCTTCCTCGGCTTCGGCCTACAGCCGCCGGCGGCGAGCTGGGGGCTGATGATCAACGAGAACCGGGTCGGCCTGATCGCCAACCCGTGGGGCGTGCTCATGCCGGCCATCCTCATCGCGCTATTTACCATCGGCGTGAACACGTTCACCGACGCGGTGGCGCGGGCCTCGCTGGGCGTCGGCCGCCGTTCCACCGAGCCGGATCCGCTGGTAGACCTCGCCGTCGAGGGGGCCACGACATGACCGCCCCGTCCGAAGAAATCCCGGTCACCGCGGCCGGCCGCGCGGAAACCGCCCACGGCACCCCCCGGCTCGCGGTGGAAAACCTGCGGATCCTGATGACGCCGCGCCGCGGCAGGCCCGAGGCGGACGTCATCGACGAGATATCGTTCACCGTCCAGCCCGGGCACGTGCTCGGCCTGGTGGGCGAATCGGGATCGGGCAAGACGACGGTCGCCCTCGCCCTGCTCGGGCTCTTCAAGCGCGGGCTCAAGCTCGGCGGCGGCAAGGTGCTCGTCGACGGCCAGGACATCCTCGCGCTGCCCGAACACGATCTGCAGAAACTGCGCGGCCGTACGATCGCCTACGTCCCCCAGGACCCGGGCAGCGCGCTGAACCCGGTGCTGAAGGTCGGCACCCAGCTGCGCGAGGTCTTCACCATCCACGGCGCCGACCAGGGCCGGATAACCGAGGTACTGGCCGAGGCCGGGCTGGAGGACCCCGGCCCGATCCTGGCTGCTTACCCGCACCAGCTCTCCGGCGGCCAGCAGCAGCGGGTCGCCCTGGCCATGGCATTCGCCTGCCGGCCGCGGCTGATCGTGCTCGACGAGCCGACAACCGGCCTTGACGTCACTACCCAGCGCCGCGTCCTTGACACCGTGCGCGGCCTGTGCCGGACCTACCAGGTGGCTGCCGTCTACATCACCCACGACCTGGCCGTGGTGGCCGAGATCGCCGACCATGTCGCGGTGCTGTACGCCGGACGGCTGATCGAGATGGGTCAGGCGCGGGAACTGTTCGCGACCCCGGCTCATCCGTACACCCGCGGGCTCATGCGGGCCGTGCCTGTGCTGGCAGGCACCTACGAGCTGCACGGCATGGCCGGCAGTCCGCCACGGCCTGGCAGCCGCCCGGTCGGATGTTTCTTCCAGCCGCGGTGCGAGTTCGCGGTCGCCCAGTGCGAGCAGCGCCAGCCGGAACTCATAACCGTGTCCGAGACCGGGCACGTCGCCCGGTGCGTGCGTGCGGTGGAGATCAAGGCGCTGTCCAGCACGGTCACCCTGGCCCGCGAGCGCCCGGCACCCCCGGCCGAGGAGCCGGTGCTCACGATCAGCGGCGTGTCGGTCTCCTACACGGACAAGCTGGTCCTGCATGACGTCAACCTCGTCGTGGGGGCCAGGCAGTCGGTCGCGATCGTCGGCACCTCGGGCTCGGGCAAGACCACGCTGGCCAGGTGCGTCGTCGGGCTGCACAAGGACTGGTCGGGGACCATCACGTTCGCCGGCCGGGACCTCCCGGCCGGTGTCCGCAGCCGGACGCAAGACCAGCTGCGCCGGATCCAGTTCGTCTCGCAGAACCCGTACTCCTCGCTCAACCCGCGGCAGACCGTCGGCCAGATCGTCGGGCATCCGCTCGCGCACTTCCGCAAGCTTTCCGGCGCGGAACAGCGGCAGCGGATCGGGGACGCGCTGACCTCCGTCGCGCTGCGGGAGTCGTTCGCGGCCCGCTACCCCGACGAGCTTTCCGGCGGGGAACGCCAGCGGGTCGCGCTGGCCCGCGCCCTGGTCCTCGACCCCGACCTGCTCGTCTGCGACGAGGTCACCTCGGCGCTGGACGTATCGGTGCAGGCGGCGATCGTCGAGCTGCTGCTACGGCTGCAGGCCGAGCGCGGGCTCTCGCTGCTGTTCATCACGCATAACCTGCCGCTTGTGCGCAGTATCGCGGACGACGTGACGGTGATCAGCGCTGGGGAGATCTGCGAGCGCGGCCCGGTCACCCGGGTCCTGTCCGCGCCGAGCCACGCCTACACCCGCCAGTTGCTGGCCGATGTTCCCGCTTTCGAGCATGGATGAGCTCTGGCTGGCCACGGGAGGCAGGACCGTCCCGAAGGAGTGGATCGACTACAACGGCCACATGATGGACGCCTATTACTTCCTGGCGTTCACCGAGGCGACCGAGGCCTTCCTGGACCACGTGGCGCTGGGCGCCGCCTACCGGGCCAGGACCGGCCGTGGCGTCTACACGGCCGAAGGCCACCTGTGCTTTCTGTCCGGCGTCACCGCAGGCGCCGCGCTGAGCTACCAGACCCAGCTGCTCGACCACGACGCCAAACGGCTGCACGTGTTCCACCAGATGACCAGCGCCGGCGGCCTGGCCGCGACCTGCGAGCTGATGTTCCTGCACGTCAGCGACGGCCGCGTGGCACCGATGCCATCCGAGGCGGTCAGAGCGGTAAGCGCCCTAGCCGCCAGCCAAACAACCCTCTCCCGTCCCGGTCAAGCCGGCCGTCACGTCGCCATTCCGGCCCGCCAGCCCGGCTGAGCGAGCCAGGCCCGCCCAGGTTGGGGAACCCACGGAAGAACCGGCCCATACGGATACGGTGCAGGAACCACGGGGTCGGCAGAGAGGAGGCCAAGACCTGCGGTGTCGTCACGGCGCTCACCGGGGCGGCCGCTGGACGACCTCGGGCCGGCATCAGCGACGCCGCCGGCGCGGCCGACGGCGCGGCGGGGAGCATGGCGGACGACGGAGGCG
>JBAUAY010000569.1:0-2669 GCA_049676235.1 Streptosporangiaceae bacterium | reverse complement strand
AGCCGTGGCACTCAACCTCTGCCGCCTGGACGCCTACTGGAACGACACCCCCCTGAACCGCGGAAGAACCAGCCACCTGGCCCGGCTCAGCCTCGCCACATCACGAACGGAATTAACCACCAACATCGCCATTGCACAGACACGTTCTGCCACCAGCCTCGTACGGTATGTTGTGCTCGAAGTCGGCCTGGCTGGATGGCCGCCGGCAGCCCGGCCCGGTACAGGTGGCGTGCCGCATCTGGGACAGGTGCCGCAGCTTGACCCCAGGGTCGTGGGCCCTGGGCCTCGTACCGGTGGTCACACCCGTCGGTGGCGATCGGCTCCAGCGCGACCTTCAGGTGCGATCCGCCGACCCCGGCAGACAGCCGCCAACTGCCGTATCCGCCCGGCGGGCCGTGCTGGCCGGTGGCGTTGAAAGCGAATCCTGGCCCCTCCCTGGTCCCGCCGGGCGGATCGCGTCCGTCGGGCGAGCCGGGTTTACGGCGTTTCCTGTGGCCCGTGGGTTCGGGTTTGGCGCAGCCGTGGCCGATGGCGTGTCCCTGCTCGTCGGTCACGGTCACGCACCAGGTCGACCGGGGATTGCGGGCGGCGGCGCGGGCCAGGTCCCTGGCCAGCCACGGGTCGATCGGGCCGATCCCCGCTATCTCGCCGGGCCGGTCCGCTAGGTCGGCCAGCGTGGTCAGCGGGATGGTCAGGGTAATCCGGCCCGCCAACCCGGCCGGGATCGTGCCGGACAGCGACCCGCCGGGTGCTGACGCGGCGCGGAGGACCCGGACGACTGGCGGACCGAGCTGCTGGGCCGCTACCAGACGGTGGCCGGGTTCCTGAAGCTACTGCCGTCGGTGATCTCGTTCGGGGCGACCGCCGAGGGCGCGCCGGTGCTCGCGGCGATGCGAGCCCTGCCCCACGTGCTCGCCTACCGGGGCAAGCTGCCCGCGCCGCTCATTCCCGGCCGGCTGATCGACGACGGCGTGGTGAACGGCCCGTGGCGGCGGCTGGTCTTCGGCCACCCCGCGCACGAGGGCGGCGCGGTGAGCCGGCACGCCTACGCCTTCTGCGTGCTCGAGCAGTTCTGGCGGGGCCTCAAGCGCCGCGACATCCACGCCGATGCCTCCACTCGGTGGCGCAACCCGCAGGCCCGGCTCCTGGACGGCGACGCGTGGGCGGCTGTCCGCGCCGACGTGCTGACCACCCTCGGCCTGCCCGGCGACCCGGGCGTGTTGCTGGCCGGGCACGCCCAGGAGCTGAACTCGCCTACCGGGAAGTCGGCGGGCGGCTGGCCGTCAACACCGAGGTCAGCATCGACGATGACGGAAAGATCCACCTGACCGGCGTCAAGGCGGTCGAGGAGCCCCCGTCGCTGGTTGACATGCGCGCCCGCACCGCCGCCATGCTGCCCCGCGTCGACCTGCCCGAGGTGATCCTGGAGGTCATGTCCTGGCGCCGGAGCTCGCGGAGGCGTTCACCGCCGTATCCGCGGCCGGTCCCGGCTCGACGACCTGCCGACCTCGGTCGCCGCGTGCCTGGCCGCCCACGCGATGAACATCGGGTACCGGCCCATCGCCAAGAAGGACGTCCCGGCGCTGGAACGCGCCCGGCTGTCGCACGTCTTCCAGAACTACGTCCGGCCCGGCGGCGACGAGCTCATCTTCATCCGCGCCACGGCCTCGCCCGGCCAGCTTGAGTTGCTCGCCGGCGCGGTGCTGTAGCACCCTGGACTGCCCCGGGTGCACGGCCTGGTAAATGGTCTTGGCTAGCCGGCCGCGACCGCCATAGCGCCAGGAAGACGAAGAGGCCCCAGATCAGGAACCAAGGGTCCCAGAGGTACGCGTGCCATTTCAGGGCCAAGCGGTCTGCATGGGCGACCGCCTCGATCACGCCGGCCTGGACCAGCAGCCCGCTCGCGGTCAGGACCAGGCCGTAGCCGGTCAGGATCGCCGCCTCGGTCCAGGTCAGCACACGAGCCAGCCTCCGCAGGCCACCGTTCGCGGTTCGCGGCCAGACCCCTATCGCGAGCAACGGCAGGACAGCGGCGACGGCCTTGACTGCGGCCGCTCCCCACACCGCGAGCAGCGCCGCCAGGTGCCTGGCCTGCCCCGGCTGGCTCAGCGAGATGCCTACCGTATTGAGCAGCCACCTGCCGCCGACGGCCCAGTAGACGATGATCGCGGCATAAGCCAGCCCGACCGCGAGCCCGGCCAGCGCGGGCAGCATCCCCCGCCTGCTCGTTGTGCTATGGGGGATATCGGACCCCGCCGCATGCGTGAACCCGGCGTCTGCCATGGCTTGCTCCTTCCGTCAAAGGCGTCGCGCGACGGCTACGGGCTCATCGGAGGAGAGTGCCTCGGGTGGTTCCGCCTGGAGGTGCGGCAGCCAGTCCAGCCAGCGCGACAGGTACCAGCTGCGTTGACCGAGCATGCTCAAGGTGCTCGGCAGGATGACCAGACGGATCAGGGTGGCATCCAGGAACAGGGCTACCACCACACCGAAGCCCATCTCCTGGAACTGGAGGAGCTGTCCCCGGGCGAAACCGGCGAACATGGGTTTGGATCGCATAGTGCGAGCCTGACTGCGACGCGGCCTTGGGGACATCCGCCGGATGGCTGATGTCGTTCCGGGGGACGGGCCTGCGCCGAGTACCGGCAGGCCCATCGCCACGGCGGTCTCGC
>JBAUAY010000568.1:0-7223 GCA_049676235.1 Streptosporangiaceae bacterium | reverse complement strand
GGGCCAGGCCTGCCGCGACCGCGGCGGCCGCGCCGCCGCTCGACCCGCCCGCGGACCTGGACAAGTCCCACGGCGTGCGGGCCGGCGGGCCGATCGCGGTCTCGGTGTAGCAGGGCAGCCCGAACTCGGGGGTCGCCGTCTTGCCCGTGATGATCGCGCCGGCCCGCTTGATCGCGGCCACCACGTAGTCGTCGGTGTCGGGCACGTTGTCGGCGAACGCGGCCGATCCGAGCGTCTGGCGTACCCCGGCGACCATGTTCAGGTCCTTGATCGGGATGGGCACGCCGGTCAGCGGGGGCAGCGCCGCCTTGTCATCCGCCGTCGCCACGGCTTTCTCCGCGGCCCGGGCGTGTTCACGAGCGGGTTCGGCGACGATCGTGAAGAAGGCGCCGACCTGATGGTTAAGCTGTTCCATCCGGCGCAGATAATGATCGGTGACGGCGACGGGCGAGAGCTCGCCGGCGCGGATCGCCGCGGCCAGCTCGATCATGGTCAGCTCGTGTATCTGGGCCATGCTAGGAGATCGTAGACCACGGACAGGCTCGGACGTTTGTCCGTTACCGGGGCGAATGTCCAGCTTAAAACCAGCCGGAGTAGGGCACAATCGTCGTAGTGGCGGTGCAATGCGCTGAGTCCTACGGCAGTTACGCTGAGGTGGTGGGTGATACCGGATGGCGTGGCCGAAGCTGAGAAATAAGTCATCAGGGCCGCTGATGACGGCAAACAATCACAGCGGGGCAGCACACGACGGGGCACGGTCGCACGATGGGGCACCGCAGGGTGCGTCGGGAGGTTCGGCTCGCGGGCCAGCGGAACCGGCGCTGGACGCGTCGACGCCCTGGCCAGGGTCGGTTGAGGACGAGGTAGCGGCGGCTGGGCCGGAGTCGGCCGAGATCACGGAGGCCGACGTCGCGGCGGCTGACGTCGCGGCGGCTGAGTCCGAGTCCGCCGACCTGCCCTTGTGGGACTGGTCCCCGCCCGGGGAGACCGTGCCGGCCGACGATTTCCAGGACGAGCCGGCCGCTCAGCAGGCCGCCCCGCCCAGGTCCGAGTGGAAGCTCGTGGTCACTCCGGTCGAGGAGGTCAAGGAGGCACAGCAGCCGCCTGGCATCGGCCAGCGCCGGGGAAACCTGACCCACCTGGCCGTGGACCCCAGGATGCACATCTGGCGGATTCGGGTCATCGTCGCGGTCCTCATCATGGTGGCGTTCTCGATCATCTTCTCCTGGCAGGTCGGGCTCACGCTCGCGGTCATCGCCATCATCGCCGACACCATCTACCGGTCCCGGAGGGGCAATTACGGCACCAGGAAGGTCCGGCTGACTGGCGCACAGCGCAAGACCCGCAGGCAACTGGCCAAGCTGGGGCGCGCGGGCTACCGCGCCATGAACGGGAACATCATCCCGGGGAGCGAGGAGCAGATCGACCACCTGGTGGTCGGGCCCGCCGGGGTGTTCGCCATCGACTCGGAGGCCTGGGACAAGCATCTGGCCGTCCGGACGAGGAACGCCAGGCAACTGTGGCACGGACCGTTCAGCATGAAGGACCGGCTCGAGCATGCCCACTGGGAGTCGCAGCAGGCCGCTGACCTGCTCTCCGACGCGATGGGCAAGCCGGTCGCCGTCCGCCCGGCGATGGCGGTCTACGGGCCGAGGATCCCCTGGGACGTGGCTACCATCAGGGAGGTCGACGTCTTCAGCGGGTCGCGGCTGCGTAAGTACCTGCGGCGCCGGGCCAGGCAGGGCGGCGTGCGGCCGCTGACCGACGACGAGATCGAGCAGATCTACAAGGCCGCGAACCAGGCGTTCCCGCATCTCAGCTCGGGTTCCCCGGCGAACTGATAGGACCGTTGCGCCCCGGTAGGCTGGTGTACTGCTCTGCTAGCTTGCACACGCTGAGGGGAAATCGACAGGTATGCCGCCGCTTCGGTCCCGTACGGTCACGCACGGCAGGAACATGGCGGGCGCACGCGCCCTGCTGCGCGCCACGGGAGTTGCCAGGGAGGACATCGGCAAGCCGATCATCGCGGTGGCGAACAGCTTCACCGAGTTCGTCCCCGGCCACGTGCACCTGCGCGAGGTCGGCCAGGTGGTCGCGGATGCGGTCCGGGCGGCTGGGGCGATCCCACGCGAGTTCAACACGATCGCGGTGGACGACGGCATCGCGATGGGCCACGGCGGCATGCTGTACTCGCTGCCGAGCCGGGAGCTTATCGCCGACTCGGTGGAGTACATGGTGAACGCGCACTGCGCCGACGCCATGATCTGCATCTCGAACTGCGACAAGATCACGCCGGGCATGCTGATCGCCACCATGCGGCTGAACATCCCGACCGTGTTCGTGTCCGGCGGTCCGATGGAGGCCGGCGCCCCGGCCGGACTGGCCTCCGGCTCTGGGCTGGCCAGTTCTGGCCGGAAGCTCGACCTGATCGACCCGATGGTGGCCTCGGCTGATCCCTCGGTGTCGGACGAGCAACTGTCCGAAATGGAGGAGGCCGCCTGCCCGACGTGCGGGTCCTGCTCGGGCATGTTCACCGCGAACTCGATGAACTGCCTGACCGAGGCGATCGGCCTGGCCCTGCCGGGCAACGGGACCACGCTGGCCACCCACTCGGACCGCCGCGGCCTGTTCGAGCGGGCGGGACGGCTGATCGCGGAGATCACCAGGCAGTACTACGCCGACGGGGATGCATCGGTGCTGCCCAGGTCGATCGCCAGCCGCGACGCGTTCGAGAACGCGATGGCGCTCGACGTGGCCATGGGCGGGTCGACCAACACGATCCTGCACCTGCTCGCCGCCGCCCACGAGGCCGGCGTCGATTTCGGCCTGAAGGAGATCGACGAGCTCTCGCGCCGGGTGCCCTGCCTGTGCAAGGTGGCGCCGAGCAGCTCCTACCACGTGGAGGATGTGCACCGGGCCGGCGGCATCCCGTCGATCCTCGGCGAGCTCGACCGCGCCGGGCTGCTCAACCGCGGCGTACGCACCGTGCACAGTTCTTCTTTGGATGAGTTCCTGGACGCCTGGGATCTGGGTTCGGCGTCGGTCCGCGACGAGGCCGTCGAGCTGTACCACGGCGCGCCAGGCGGCGTCCGCACCACCCGGCCGTATTCGCAGTCGGCGCGCTGGGACACCCTGGACCAGGACCGGACGAACGGCTGTATTCGTGACGCGGCGCACGCCTACACCGCCGACGGCGGGCTGGCCGTGCTCTACGGCAACCTCGCCCCGGACGGCGCGATCGTCAAGACCGCCGGGGTGCCCGAAGAGCTCTGGCATTTCTCCGGCCCGGCCGTGGTGTTCGAGAGCCAGGAGGACGCGGTCGCGGGCATCATGGGCGGCGCGGTCAGCGCGGGCGACGTGGTGATCATCCGCTACGAAGGCCCGCGCGGCGGCCCCGGCATGCAGGAGATGCTGTACCCGACCAGCTTCCTCAAGGGCAAGGGGCTCGGCCGGGACTGCGCGCTGATCACTGACGGGCGGTTCTCCGGCGGGACCTCGGGCCTGTCGGTCTGCCACGTCGCGCCGGAGGCGGCTGGGGGCGGCACGATCGCGCTGGCCGAAACCGGCGACACCGTGGTGATCGACATCCCGCGCCGCGAGCTCAGGCTGGACGTGCGCGATTCCGAGTTGGCCGCCCGGCGGGACCGGGTGCTGGCCTCGCTGGGCTCGTACCGGCCTGCCGACCGACAGCGGCCGGTCAGTGCCGCCCTGCAGGTCTACGCCGCGTTGGCCACCTCCGCCTCGACCGGCGCGGCGCGCGACGTCACGCTCCTCGCTCACCCGGATAAGTGAGGTCACACTGAGTGAGGTCACACTGAGTCAGGCTTCGCCGTCGTCCGGGACCGGAGGCTTCGTGCGCCCGGCCCGCGCGGGCGACGCGGCGAGCCTAGCCCGCGTCCAGGTCGCGAGCTGGCAGCGGGATCTCGCGGGGATCGTGCCCTCGGCGTTGCTAGCCGAGCTGACCGGCGGCGAAGCCGAGGACGTGTGGCGGGACCGCTGGCGGGAGGCGATCACCAACCCGCCGACGAGCAGGCACCACGTGCTGGCGGCCGTCACAGAAGTCCCCGCGCGCGAGGTGGTCGGCTTCGTCTCGGCCGGACCCGCCACCGACGCCGACCGCTGGCCGGGCACCGACGCCCAGCTCTACGAGCTGCGGGTGGCCCCGGAACAGGTGTCGCGCGGACACGGCAGCCGACTGCTGCACGCGGCCGCGGGCACGCTCACCCAGGACGGCTTCCGTACCATGTGTACCTGGGCACTCGAGGCGGACACCGCGCTGCGCCGGTTCCTCGAGTCGTCGGGCTGGGCGGCCGACGGCGCCCGGGGTGAGCTCGACGTGGGCGCGAGCGTCCAGATCGTGCGCCTACACACGACCATCAGCGAATAGCGGTGCCCTAGGATCGGTAAGTGGCTGAAGCTCGGGAATGGCTGGCGGGGACGCGGCCCAGGACGCTGCCTGCGGCCGTAGTGCCGGTGTTGATCGGCTCGGGCGTCGCCTTTGGTTACAGCAGGTTCTCCTGGTGGCGGGCGGTGCTCGCGCTCACCGTCGCGCTGGCGCTGCAGGTCGGCGTCAACTTTGCCAACGACTACAGCGACGGCGTGCGCGGCTCGGACGAGCGGCGGGTCGGTCCGGTCCGGCTGGTTGCCGCGGGGCTCGCACCGCCGCGACAGGTGCTGGCCGCGGCGTTCGGCTGCTTCTTTGTGGCCGGTGCCGCCGGGCTGGCGCTGGCCGCCGTGACGTCCTGGTGGCTGGTAGCCGTCGGCGCGGCGTGCATCGGCGCCGCCTGGTTCTATACCGGCGGACCGCGGCCCTATGGATACAACGGGCTCGGCGAGGTCTTCGTGTTCGCCTTCTTCGGCGTGGTCGCGGTGGCGGGCACCGCGTACGTGCAGATGTCGGCGTTCTGCTGGCTCGGCCTAGCCGCCTCGGTGCCCGCCGGGCTGCTGGCCTGTGCCCTGCTGATGGTCAACAACCTGCGCGACATCCGCACCGACACGCTGGCGGGCAAGCGCACGCTCGCGGTCACGCTTGGTGACACGCGCAGCCGCACTGCATACGTGCTGACCCTGCTGCTGCCGTTCGGAATCGCGGCGCTGCTCGCTTTCTTCCGGCCGCTCACGCTGGTCACCGTGCTCGCGCTGCCGCTGGCACGGCTGCCCGTCCGGTCCGTGCGGGCCGGCGCGTCGGGCCCGGCCCTGATCAAGGCGCTCGGCCAGACGGGGCGGCTGCAGCTAGCGTTCGGCATCGCGTTCACGATCGGCCTGGCCATCCGGCTGTGAGCACGCTGAGCCCGAATCCTGACCGGAAATTTCTCCCGAGCCGGTACATAAGTGGGAAGATGACACACACGGGAACGGTCGAGCTTGCAGAAGCGGGGCACCACCCGATCGTGACCTGGGCGGGACGCGGAACGGCCGGATTGCCGGGCCCAGATGGGTCCGGATGCGCGATTCTCGCACGCTTGCGCGCCTGGCGAGAGACACTTAATAGCAAATGCGTGGTATCGGCGACATAGCGGCTTCTGGCGCGGTACCCTGCCCGATAATCCCAGGTGATGAGGTGCGGGCGAGGGGTGGTGCCTAAGCCCATGCATATCCAGCGGGAAGGTGCCCAGTTGCAAATCCGGGGAACATGGTCGGCCGGACCTGGCGACGATCAGGCACGGTTCCTTGCCGATCTGCGCGCGCTGCGCGACTCCGCCGCGATCGGGTACGACGAGTTGGCGGCCCGGGCACATTACCCGAGCGACGTCCTGAAGGAAGCCGAGAACGGCCCCCGCCTGCCCGGCCTGCCCATCCTCACGGCTTACGTCCGCGCCTGCGACGGGGACGTCCTGGACTGGGAGGAACGGTGGCGGCGTCTTAACCCAGAGGTGGCGGACGATCCGGATCTTCCGGTCAGGCCCGCCGGAGCGAGCCCGGCTGCCGTAGCCGGTGCGCGCGCGGGCGTGGGCGTCGTCCCCCCCGACGTATACGACCCGGAACGGATCAAGGCCGCGCTCCGGGGCAACCATGCGCGTTCGGGCCCCGGCGACCGAAGAGCCAACGACTGGGGCATCTCGGCCCTAGCCCACGGCGCCGGCGGCTCGGAAAGCTCAGATCAGGACCTGCTCACGGATTCCGGCGCGAGCCCGGATAGCGGAGCGAGCTGGGGGGCCAACTCGGGCTGGGATACCCCTGCCGGCCCGAGCGTCACTTCGGTCAACGGGAACCGCTCGGCTAAGCACGGCAGCCGCGGGCCATTCGATGCCGCGTTCACCGTCCTGCCGGATCCCGCCGAGCGCACCGAACCCGCTCGGGACGAGGACTTCTCCTGGCTTATTAACGACAAACAGGAATCCCGGCCCGGAGAACCGGCCGACCACGGTTTCGCGTGGCCGGAGCGGACGGACACCGGTTTGGCCGCGCAGCCGGAGGCCGAACCGGCACCAGAGCCCGCCGTCGCCGAACGGACCCCGCGGCATCAGGCCGACGGCCTGACGTCACCGGAACGGACGGATTTCTGGGCCAAGCCGGCCACCTCAGCCTCGGCCGACCTGCAGGTGCCCGCTCCGGCGCCGCGCGCCGAAGAGCCAGCCATCGCGTGGCCGTCCTGGCCCGCGGCGGCCGACACCGCCACGACTTCGGCCACAGAAACCGCTCAGCGGGCTGCGACCGACGCCCCTCCCAGGGCGGCCGATGCGGCGCGGCCCCTCAGCTCGGCCCAGCCCCCCAGCTCGGCCCAGCCGGTCGGCTCGGCCGGGTCCGCCGCGCCGGCGCCCGTCAGCGGGGAGAATTACCGCCGCCAGGACCGGCTCTTCCCGGTGCGACTGCTGGCGGTCATCGTCATCGCCGCGCTCATCGGCAGCGCGCTGGTGCTGCTGCTTAGGTAACGTCCTAGCCCGTGGCTTCACTGCCGTTGGCGAAGGACGGGTCGCTGTCTTGGGTCGCGGCGGATACCTCCGCTTCGGAACCAATGGGATCGATGGACCCTAGCGGATCGACGTAGCTGGTCCCGGGGACAGCGGCAGAGAGCATGGCGCTCAGGGTGTCGGCTGTCGCCGGAGTGGCGTCGGCCCAGGGACCGGCTTCGGCGGCCCGGGCGGCGTCGGAGACTGCGCTGCCGTTAGGGGCTGGGGTGCCAGGGGCCGGCGCAGGGTCCAGGGCGGGAGGGCCGCCGACGGGACCGCTGCCGGACGGGACGGCGGGTGGCTCGCGCCGGGTCGTCGCCCTCGTGGCTGGCT
>JBAUAY010000567.1:0-4803 GCA_049676235.1 Streptosporangiaceae bacterium | reverse complement strand
GCGCTGGTCCTCACCGCAGGCTCGGTCAACGCCTACCTCTCGGGGGCGACCGAGATGCTGCGCGAGCTCACCGCCGTACCCAGTCCGATGAGCCCGAACGAACCGGGTCGTACGCCCCGGCTCTCCTCCCGTGCCTTCCTCGGCTTCATCGCCGTAGCCGGCCTGGCGCTGATCGGAATGTCCGCGCTCCGGCTGGCCGATACCGCGCTCCTGGTGAGCGTGCCGACCACGATGTTCCTGTGCGTTTACCTCAGCTGCATGGTGTCCGCGGTGCGCATTCTCTCAGCTGGGACAAGGGCCGCAGCGGCCGTCGCGGTGCTGGCGGTGCTCGCGGTCCTGGCGTTCTGCGGCTGGGCGCTGCTGGCCGCCGTGGTCGTCGCCGTGGTCGTCGCCCTGCTCGGCCCCGTGAGCAGGGAATACCCCCCCGCTGAAGATCGGTGGCAGGCTGCTACCTGTCACACGGCACTGCCGGTGAGGGCTGCCTCCTGCTTGCGGATCAACCGCCTGAGCATCAGTCCGCCGATGATCTCGAAAATGCCCATGATGATGAACCAGATGCCGAGCAGCGCGGCCAAGACGGTCAGCGAGGAGGTTGGGGTGGCCGCGACCACGATCCCGGCGATGAGGCTCACCACGCCGAAGGCGATCCACCAGCCCCGTCCTTCGCGGGCACCGCCTGCGGCTCCTCCCAAAATCGCGGTCAAGCCCTGCACGATCCAGGTGATGCCCACGAACAAGCCGATAGCCGCAACGGTCAGATGCAGATGGCGGATCATGACGACGCCGATGACGATAAACAGCAGGCCGGCCAGGCCCAGCCATATCCGGTGCGATTCGTCGGGGCCGAACACGCGGATCAGGTGAAAGATCCCCGAGAGGATCATGAGGATGCCGATCAGGACCGCGACGAAGTTCAGCGACCCCGTCGGGTGAAAGCTCACGATGATCCCGAGGATCAGGGTCAGCACACCGAGAACCAGCGTCGCCTGCCATGACTGGGCCACGGCCAGGCCGGGTGATGGCGGCGCGCTATATTCGCCGGATTCCATTGGTACTCCTGTCTCGTTCGCGGGGGAACGACCCTTGGATTCGGCCTGACGATGCGGCCATGGACACCGTGGCGCCAGGACACCGGACGCGAATCATGCTTGGCGGGTGATTCCGCGAGCGCCAGAACCGAAAAGAAACCTTGACCCGGCGCCAGCACCGGCCCATGATCGATCAGTGATAGTTAAGCCTAATCGTGATAGGAAAGCCGAACGTCATGAGGCAATCAGGCGGGAGATCATTGACGCCGCCTGGGATGCGGCGCACGAGACCAGCATCGCCGGGCTGACCCTGCGTGACATCGCCGCCCGGGTCGGCATGCAGCAGCCCTCGCTGTACTCGCATTTCGCCTCTAAGCAAGCCATTTACGACGCGATGTACGAGGAGGCCTGGCACGCCTTCCTGGCTTACTTCAAGGACCTGGAGCTGCCCGCCGAGCCCCGCGCCCGGCTGACCGCCATGGCGGAACGCTATTTCGACTTCGCCGTCACCGACCTGGCCCGGCACCAGCTCATGGACGTGAGCATCATCCCGGGCTTCCACCCCAGCCCGCTGGCCTACGCGCCGGCCGTCGAGGTCCACGGCCTGCTGCTGGACGATCTCCGGAGCATCGGCATCGCCACGGACCAGGACGCCGACATCTACACCGCGCTCATCAGCGGCCTGGTCTCCCAGCAGCTCGCCAACGACCCGGGCGGCCAGCGGTGGCGCCGCCTGATCCCCAGGGTGGTCTCCATGTTCGCCGACGACCTCGGCATTCCTCCGCCCCCGGCCAACCAGCTCTAGAAAAGACCCGCGCACGTCGCCAGCAGCCGGACGGTGCCGCGGTACGGCGAGTCGCCGTGCTCATCCCAGCCCACCCCTCCGCCGACCCGGAGGGCGCTGACGAGCCCATCGGGTCGCGTACCGGGACAGGAACACAGGGGACACCTCGGCCCGGAAGGCCGGCTGTCCTCGTCGCACGTACCGCGGCGCGCTCGTCAGGCAGCGTGAACATCTGCCCAGATCGGTCGTCGAGACGAGTCCCCGGCTGGCCTCCGCATGGCCAGCCATCCATCGACGTCCGCGTTACGAGCCCAGTCCGCCCGGCAAGATCCATTGGCCTAGCCCAGCCCGCCGGTGTGACGGCCCGGTGGAGGCCGTGTGTGATTCATGTGGAGAACGGGCCCGGGACGTCTGAACGTCGGCCCTAGGCGATGGCCGCAGCGATGATCTCGCGCGCCTGTTCCTGGATCGCGGCCAGGTGCTCGGGCCCGCGGAAGGATTCGGCGTACAGCTTGTAGACGTCTTCGGTGCCGGACGGGCGGGCGGCGAACCAGCCGGACGCGGTGACCACCTTGAGCCCGCCGATCGGCGCGCCATTGCCCGGGGCGGTGGTCAGCGCCGCGATGATCTTCTCACCCGCGAGCTCTTCGGCCGCCACCTGCGAGGGGGAGAGCTCAGCCAGCGCCGCCTTCTGCTCCCGGCTGGCCGCGGTGTCGATGCGGGCGTAAGCCGGGTTCCCGTACACCGAAGTCAGGTCCTGGTAGAGCTCCGACGGCGAGTGCCCGGTCACCGCGGTGACCTCGGAGGCGAGCAGGGCCAGGATGATCCCGTCCTTGTCCGTGGTCCAGACCGAGCCGTCGCGCTGCAAGAACGACGCCCCGGCGCTCTCCTCGCCACCGAAGGCCACCGAACCATCCAGCAGGCCGGGCACGAACCACTTGAACCCGACCGGGACCTCGAGCAGCGCCCGGCCCAGGCCCTCCGTCACCCGGTCGATCATCGAAGAGCTGACCAGGGTCTTCCCGACGGCGGCTCCGGACGGCCAGCCGTCCCGGTGCCGGTACAGGTAGTCGATGGCCACCGCGAGGTAGTGGTTGGGGTTGAGCAGCCCCCCGTCCGGCGTGACGATGCCGTGCCGGTCGGCGTCGGTGTCGTTCCCTGTCGCGACGGCGAACTCGTGCTGGCGGCCGATCAGGCCGGCCATGGCGTACGGCGACGAGCAGTCCATCCGGATCTTGCCGTCCCAGTCCAGGGTCATGAACCGGAACGTGGCGTCTACGGCCGGGTTGACGACGGTCAGGTCCAGGCCATAGCGGTCGCCGATCTCGCCCCAGTAGGCCACACTCGCCCCGCCGAGCGGGTCGGCGCCGATGCGCACTCCGGCCGCCTTGATCGCGGCCAGGTCCACCACCTGCGCGAGAGCGGCCACGTAGCTGTCCAGGAAGTCAAACTTCCCGGTGGTGTCGGCCGCGACCGCCCGGGCGTAGCGGATCCGGCGTACTCCCTTGAGCCCGTCGGCGAGCAGCTCGTTCGCCCGGTCCTGGATCTGCCTGGTGATATCAGTGCCGGCCGGGCCGCCGTCGGGCGGGTTGTACTTGAACCCACCGTCCGGCGGCGGGTTGTGCGAGGGAGTGACCACGATCCCGTCGGCCAGCGGGCCGCCGGACGCGTTGTGCGCCAGGATCGCGCGGGACACCGCGGGCGTCGGCGTGTACTCGCCGCGAGCGTCTGCCATGACCAGAACCTCGTTGGCGGCGAGTACCTCGAGCGCGCTGACCTGCGCTGGCTCGGAAAGCGCGTGGGTGTCGGCGCCCAGGTACAGTGGCCCGTCGATCCCGCGGGAGGCCCGGTACTCGCAGATCGCCTGGGTGGTGGCCAGGATGTGGTCCTCGTTGAACGTCGCCGTGAACGCGGACCCCCGGTGCCCCGACGTGCCGAACGACACCCGCTGCCCGGCATCGCCGGGATCGGGATGCACCGCGTAGTAGGCGGTCACGAGCTTCGCGACGTCTACGAGATCATCGGCGGCAGCGGGCTGCCCCGCACGCGGGTCTGTCATAAGGCTCAGCCTAGGTCGCGATGTCGGGGTAGGGCAGCTGGATGTGCTCCATCGCCCGCGCGTAAGCCCGCTGGTATTCCAGCGGGCCGTGGTCGCGTTCGAACATGGCGATGAACAGGGTCAGGGTGAGGAACGGGTGGGCGCCGAGCTGGAACAGCGTCACGTGGTCGTGCTCGCGCAGCGCCTGGCGCTCGTGCTCGGTGAAGGAGAGCCAGGTTGACTTCTCCTCAGGCCTGCAGTTGAGCACGGTATTGGCCATCTCCCGCTCCCACCAGCCCACGGTGCCGGCCGGGTCGTCGCGGTAGCGCTCGACCAGTTCCGCGTCGCGGTCGACGGTGTACAGGAACTTGTCGAGCAGGTACTTGCTCATGATGGCGCTCCTTGCGGGTACCAGGTGAAGTACGCCTCCATGGTGTGGAACAGGTCCAGGGTGTCGACGTAGTCGGCTTTGACGCCGTCGCCGGCCGCGCCCATCATGAGCATGAAGTCCATGAACCCGTGGGTGGCGTTGCCGGGGGAGTGCAGGCTGTCCAGCGTGACCTCGGCCAGGCAGCCGTCGACGTCGCCGTTGGCGATCCAGGTCACCGCCTTGCGGTCGAACTCCGGGTCCGGGCCGTGCGGGCCGAACTGGCGCGGGCCGCCGAGCTCGAGGGACAGGTGCCCGGTGCCGATGATGGCCACTCGCTTGTCCTGAGGCCACGACTCGACCATTTCCCTGATGGCCCGGCCCAGCTGGACGAACCGTTCCGGCCGGGGCATCGGCGGCGCGAAGATGTTGGTGTAGACCGGCACCACCGGCAGGTCGGCCTGCGGCCGCAGGGTGATGATCGGGCAGGTCACGCTGTGGTCGATCCGCAGCTCGTTGCTGAAGGCCAGGTCGAAGCCGGCGTCCAGGCCCTCCCGCAGGAGGTAGCCGGCCAGCTCCTCCTCGC
>JBAUAY010000566.1:0-6361 GCA_049676235.1 Streptosporangiaceae bacterium | reverse complement strand
CGGCCGGGTCGTCCCCGGTGACCCCCGCGGTCATCCTGCCCTGCTCCACGCTGCCCGTCTCTGCGCCGTCCGGAGCCGGGCCTCCCCGTTCCGTCCCTCTCCGCCCCGGGTTTTCCCGTGCCGCGTTGGCGCTGCCCTCAGCCGCCTCGGCTTCGGCGAGATGCTCCGCGCGCGGCCGGGACACGTCCCTGGCGCGCATCGCGGCGTTGGGCGTCAGCTTCATGGCCGGCACGGCGTCATCCTCCTCCCCCCAGTGTCGTATAAAGCCGGACAACGCACCATCCCCGCCGAGGTTGGACCTCCCCGGCCGCCCTAGAAAACCAGACGCTAGAAGACCAGCGGGCACCAGGGAGCGGGGTCCCAGGACAGGGCGGCCGAGAGCTGCCGGACGGCGCCGGGCCGCAGCTCGGTGACTAGGCCGCCGCCGGCCAGGGCGCCCAGCCTGGTCCCGCCCAGGTACGCCGCGCCGAGTTCGGTCACGTCCAGCGCCAGGTCGGCCGCCGAGGTGACCGGGACGCACGCCGCGGCCAGGCCGTTGCTGGTTTCGGCGGTGGTAGTGAGCCGCCATCGCCCGGCGTTGGACGGCAAGATCTCGTCCCGCACCTCGATGACCACGTCGACCGGGCAGGAGTACTTGCGTCCGGCCAGCGCGCGGGGTAGGTCGACGATCCGGACCCACAAGCCGTCGATCAGCTGCGGCCGGGTCCGTCGCGGGTCGGCCAGCTGGTACAGCAGCGGATCGTCGACCGGGCGCCGCCGAACGCGGAACTCGCTGGTCAGATCCCGGCTTAGCAGGTCGGCCCAGAGCGCGGCGCTGGCCGCGGGATCGACCGCCATGAGCTCGCGCACGGTCAGCGCGTTCTCCGGCAGGAAGTCGGCCCAGGTTTCCTCGCCCGAGTACAGCGCGTAGCCACGCGGCCCGCTGGCGTCCTCGGCCAGCAGGCAGCGCAGCGGGCTGGCGCCGTGCCGTTCCTCCGCCGGGTCGTAGACCGCGCTCCGCCACCACGCGTCGTTGCGTCCGAAGAACCCCGGGCGGCTCGGCAGTACTGTGTCGTAGACCTTGGCCAGCTCGGGCCGGGCCGCTTCGGGCTCGGCGAGCCTCAGCCGCAGGCCGCTGCCGGATGGCGCGGTCATGGCCAGCTTGCCCTCGCCGCGCCGCAGCGTGAAGCTGAGGTACCAGCTGGCGCGGCCGTAGCCGTACCTGGAGTAGATCACAGACTCGGACGCCCACAGGATCGCGAGCGGCTCGCCGCCGTCGCGGACGTCGGCCAACTGCCGGCGCATCATGCTGGTCAGCACACCCCGCCGCCGGTGCGTGGGCAGCACAGCTACGAACGTCACCCCGGCCGCGGGCAGCGCTTCCTGACCCGGCACGCTCAGCTGGAAGCTGTAGCACGTCGTGACGCCGACGGGTGTCGTGCCGTCGAAGGCCGCGAGGGAGCGGTCGAACTCGAACCGGTCAAGGACGATGCGCCGGTCGCCCTCGGAAAGCGGCGAGCCGTGGAAGGCGTGCTGGGCGACCGCCTCGAAGCCGTCGAATTCGTCCTCGGTAACGGGCCGGATCGGATACGGGCCGTCGGTGCGGCTGCTGGCAGATTCTGTCATATTGCCTTCGTACCTCTGCCTGCCGGCCGGCGCGACTGGTTTAGCCTTGCCGGGCCCTCATCGAATACAGTGCCCGCATCATGGTTACCGCGCCGCAGCCCAAGGGGCCCCGCCCGAGGCGGCGCCGCGCGCTGCGGTTCCTGCGGTCCATGCAGACCCATCTGACCAGGCAGTTCATCACCAGGAACCGCCGCCTGGCCTTCGCTCTCTCGGCCCTGACGGTCGCCATCGCGGTGGCCGCGGTACACCTGTCCGAGTGGTGGTTCTCGCCCGGCGTGATGATCTTGCCGATCCTGGCCGGCGGCCTGCTGCTGTGGCCGCGGGCACTGCGCATCTTCTTCGCCTTCGCCGCGGCGGCTCTCATCTACGACGTGATCGAGGGCAAGGCCGGGGCCGGGATCGTCGCCACCATCGTGCTCACCGCCGCCTTCGCCGACGTGCTCGCCCGGACCAGGGAGAAACTCGGCGTCCAGGGTCTGCGGGGCGACCGGATGCTGCTCGAGCTGCGGGACCGCATCCGGGCCCAGGGCAAGCTGCCCGAACTGGGCGAGGGGTGGGGGTCGTCTCTGGTCCTCAAGCCGGCCGGCGGCTCGTCGTTCGGCGGCGACTTCGTGGTGTCGTTCTCTGACGGCAAGATGCTCGAGGTGGCGCTGGTCGACGTCTCCGGTAAGGGCATCGACGCGGGGACCAGGGCGCTGCTGCTTTCCGGAGCTTTCGGCGGCTTGCTCGGTTCGGTGCCCAGGGATGAGTTCCTCCCCGCCTGCAACGCCTACATGCGCCGCGGCGGGACCAGCGAGGGCTTCGTCACCGCCGTGCACCTGTCGCTCGATCTGGCCTCGGGCGAGTACGTGATCTCCTCGGCCGGGCATCCGCCGGCCGCGCACTACGACGGGGCCGCGGGCCGCTGGCGGATCACCGGCGCCCACGGGATCGTCCTGGGCGTGGTGGAGGACCTGCACGGAGCCGCCACCGAATCCGAGCGCGGCGTGCTGCACCGCGGCGACGCGCTCATGCTCTACACCGACGGGCTGGTCGAAGCGCCCGGCCGGGACATCGACGTCGGCACTGACCGGTTGCTCGGCGAGGCCGAGCGCATGCTGGCCAGCGGGTTCAGGGTCGGCGCCCCGGCGCTGGTCGCGGCCATGCAGCGGGAGATCGGCGGCTCGGATGACTGCGCCCTGGTCCTGCTCTGGAGAAGCTAGGTGCGGTGCTGGCCCGGAGGGACGTGCTGGCCCGGGGGGACGACCCCCCGGAGCCCCCGGTGCGCTTCGCGCCCCGCTGCGGTCCTCGCCGTAGTATCACGTGGCTGGCGAGGCCGGAGGCCTCTCCGGCCACGCGATCGCGGCTGCGCCGCGCGGGCCTGGCCGCCAGTCAATGCCATTTACCGGGACAAAACTCCCTACTCCCGGGCCTACGCTAGGCGCCGAAACTGACGTGCATGTCAGGTGTTTTCGATATCATAACGTTGTTCGCTGACGCAAACTATTTTTCTCCTGTGTAACCTGCGTAAACATCAGCGTAACTGGTGCGAGCGGTAGTGAGCGCGTCGCCGGTGCCAGCTAACCGGGGGTACCGGATCGGAGTTAACCGACACCGCCGTCAGGTGACGCGTGCGTCATTGTTTGCAATTCTTTATGCATTCCCTGGAAAATGACTGGGTGGCTCGGGGAAGTCGCGGTACGGCAAGCGCCGAACGGACGGGTATGCGTGAGCATGTCCGCCCGTCGGTGACGCGTGCCGAGGAGGTGGTGGCCAACGCCTCGGGGGAGAACTTTCCCGTCGCGCTCCGCCTGCTGCCGGCCAGGTACCGGCGGCACCTGACGAACCTGTACTTCTTCGCCCGGCTGACCGACGACCTCGGCGACGAGGCCCGCGACGCGCAGGCCGACACGAGCGAATCGGCCGACGTAAGCAAACTTCGCCTGCGCCTGCTCGACGAACTGGCCGCCGACGTCGACCGCATCAATCAAGGCCAGACGCCGGAATCGCCGGTGATGCGCGCCATGGCGGAGACCGTGCGCGAGTGCGGTGTGCCGGCCCAGCCGCTGCTCGACCTGATCCAGGCCAACCGGCAGGACCAGCAGGTCACCCGCTACCGTACGTTCGCCGACCTGCAGCAGTACTGCGAGCTGTCCGCCAATCCCGTTGGCCAGATCGTGCTCTACATCTTCGGCGTCGCCACGCCGGAACGCGTCGCCCTGTCCGATAGCATCTGCACTGCCCTGCAGTTGGCCGAACATTGGCAGGATGTGGCCGAGGACCTGGGCCACGGGCGGATTTACCTGCCGGGCGAGGACCTGGAACGGTACGGCTGCACGGAGGCGGACCTGGCCGCACCGACGGCGGGCCGGGCCGTGCGGGAGCTGATGATCTTCGAGACCGACCGCGCCTCGCGCCTGCTCGACGAGGGCGCGCCGCTGGTCGGCACGCTGCGTGGCGCGGCCAGGCTGGCAGTCGCCGGTTACCTGGCGGGCGGCCGGGCGGCGCTGGCCGCCATCCGGGCGCAAGGGCATGACGTGCTGATCCGAACTCCGCGGCCGCGCAAGCAGCGGCTGGCGGGCGAGCTGGTCAAGGCTTACGTGAGAGGGAGGTGAGCAGGCGCTAGTGGAACTCACCGAGGCGTATCGCGAATGCGAGCGGATCACCTGGACGCAGGCAAGGAACTTCGCGTACGGCATCAGGCTGCTGCCGGCCGGCAAGCGGCGCGGGCTCGCCGTCATCTACGCCTTCGCCCGCCGGATCGACGACATCGGCGACGGCACGATGCCGGCCCAGGAGAAGATCGCCGCCCTGGAGGAAGCCCGCCGCGCCGTCCTCGACCTGACGCTCTACCGCCAGGGAGATCTGGCCAGTCCGGACGACCCGGTGCTGATGGCGCTGGCCGACGTGGAGCGCAACTTCCCCGTCCAGATGGCCGCGTTCGGCGAGCTCATCGACGGGTGCCTAGCCGACGTGCGGGGCACCAGCTACCAGACCTTCGAGGACCTGCTGCACTACTGCCGCTGCGTGGCCGGCTCGATCGGCCGGCTGTCGCTGGGTATCTTCGGCACCAGCGGTGACCCGGAGATGGCGTCCCGGCTGTCGGACTCCCTGGGCGTGGCCCTGCAGCTGACCAACATCCTGCGCGACGTCCGCGAGGATTACGCCAGCGGACGGGTCTACCTGCCCGCCGAAGACCTGGCCAAGTTCGACTGCGACCCGACGGCCCTGAGCCCCGATAACCACGCGCAAAGCCCGGCCTTCACCAAGCTGGTGGAGTTCGAGGCCGAACGGGCCAGGGACTGGTACGCCACCGGCTTGCAACTGCTGCCGATGCTCGACCGCCGCAGCGCGGCCTGCACCGGTGCCATGGCCGGCATCTACCGGCGGCTGCTCGACCGGATCGCGGCTCAGCCCGCGGCGGTGCTGAGCGGCCGGATGTCGCTGTCGGCGGGGGAGAAGGCCGTGGTCGCGGTTAAGGCCCTGGCCGGGAGGATCGCGTGAGAGGCCGCGTTGTGGTGGTCGGCGGCGGGCTGGCCGGGATCACCGCCGCGATCGCGCTCGCGGAGTCGGGCGCCGACGTCACGCTGCTCGAGGCCAGGCCCAGGCTCGGCGGCGCGACCTGCTCCTTTCACCGGGACGGCCTGATCGTCGACACCGGCCAGCACGTCTTCCTCGGCTGCTGCTCGGCTTACCGCGGCCTGCTGGCCAAGCTCGGCATGACCGAACATGCCCCGCTGCAGGACCGTTTCGACGTGACCGTCCTGGCCCCCGGCCGCTCTGCTGACCAACCGGGGGCCAGCCAACCACGGCGGGCCAGGCTCCGCCGGACCGCGCTCCCCGGGCCCCTGCATATGCTGCCGGCCCTGGGCCGGTATCCCTTTCTATCTTGGGCCGAACGGGCCCAGGTGGCCCGCCCCGCGCTGGCCATGCGCCGCGTTGACCCGGCCGCCCCGGCGGCTGACACGGAGCGTTTCGGTGACTGGCTGGCCGCACGGGGGCAGAGCGAGCGGGCCCGCCGGGCGCTGTGGGACCTGTTCTCGGTCTCGGCCCTGAACATCGCGGGCGACGACGCCTCGCTGGCGCTGGCCGCCACCGTGGTGAAGACCGGCCTGCTCGGCAAGAACAACGCGGCCGACATCGGCGTCGCCGCGCTCCCGCTGGGCGAACTGCACGGCGACGCGGCAGCGACCCTGCTGGCCAAGCTCGGTGCCCAAGTCATCCTGGGCACCAAGGTCTCTGCTATCGAGAACGGGGCTATCGAGAACGGGGCTATCGAGGGCGGGGGCATCGAGGGCGGGGGCATCGAGGTGGCCGAAGGCCAGGCTGCCCGCTTCCGCGTCCGGCTGGGCCGGGGGGAGGACGCCGACCTGTCCGCGGACGCGGTGGTCCTGGCCGTCCCGCACGAGAGGGCTGCGCTGCTGATCCCGCCGGATGCGCTGCCGCCCGGTACGGTCCCGGGCTGGGCCGGGCTCGGCGCCTCGCCGATCGTCAACGTGCACGTGATCTACGACCGGCCGGTGACCGACCTGCCGTTCGCCGCCGCCATCGACTCCCCGGTGCAGTGGGTTTTCGACCGCACCCGTATCTCCGGGATGGACCGCCCCGGGCAGTACCTAGCCATCTCGCTGTCGGCCGCCGATGAGTACGCGGACGTGCCCGCGGCCAGGCTGCGCGAGCAGTTCGTGCCCGCGCTGGCCGAACTGTTCCCCGCGGCTCGCGACGCCCGGGTCACCGAGTTCTTCGTCACCCGCGAGCGGCGGGCGACCTTCCGCCA
>JBAUAY010000565.1:0-3072 GCA_049676235.1 Streptosporangiaceae bacterium | reverse complement strand
TCAGATCCTCGACGGACTCGGTACCGACCGACAGCCGTATCGTCCCGGGTCCGACGCCGGCCGCCCGCAGTTCGTCGTCGCCCAGCTGGCGGTGCGTCGTGCTGGCCGGGTGGATGATCAGGCTCTTCGCGTCGCCGACGTTCGCCAGGTGGGACCAGAGCGACACGCCGCGGATGAGGTCCTGGCCGCCGGCGCGGCCGCCGGCGCAGTTGAACGAGAACACCGCCCCGGCCCCGAGCGGCAGGTACTTCTCCACGAGCCGCTGGTACTTGCTGCCAAGCAGGCCGGGGTAGGTCACGTTCGACGCCATCTCGTGCGCCGCGAGGAAGGCCGCGACCTCCCGCGCGTTCTCGACGTGACATTCCATCCGCAGCGACAGCGTCTCGAGCCCCTGCAGGAACAGGAAGGCGTTGAGCGGGGCGAGTGCCCCGCCGAGATCGCGCAGGGTCTCGGCCCTGAGCTTCATCAGGTAGCCGTACGTCCCGAACGTCTCGTGGAATTGCAGGCCGTGGTAGGCCGGCGAGGGATCGGCGACCACCGGGAACCGGCCGTTGGACCAGTTGAACGTGCCCGATTCGACGACGACGCCGCCGATGCTCGTGCCGTGGCCGCCGATGAACTTGGTCGCCGAGTGGATCACGATATCGGCGCCCCATTCGATCGGGCGGCACAGGTACGGCGTCGCGAACGTGCTGTCCACGATCAGCGGCAGCTCGTGCTCGTGGGCGATGGCCGCCACCGTCTCGATATCCAGCACGTTCCCGCCCGGGTTGCCGATCGTCTCGGCGAAGAACGCCTTGGTGTTGGCCCGGACCGCCTGCCGCCACGCGCCCGGATCGTCGGGATCGACCCAGGTCAGCTCCACGTTCATCTTGCGCAGCACGTGCTTGAACTGGTTCACCGTCCCGCCGTAGAGCGCCGAGGACGAGACCACGTGGTCGCCCGGCTCCAGCAGCGTGAACAGGGCGGCCGCCTGGGCGGCGAGCCCGCTCGCGAACGCCACTGCGCCCGCGCCGCCCTCCAGGTTCGCCACCCGCTCCTCGAACACTGCGACGGTCGGGTTCATGATGCGCGAGTACGTGTTCCCGTACTCCTGCAGGTTGAAGTAGGCCGCCGCGGATTCCGGGTCCTCGAACACGTAGCTGGTCGTCTGGAAGATCGGCACCGCACGGGCGCCTGTGTTCGGGTCGGGCCGTTGCCCGGCGTGCAGCTGCCGGGTCTCGAACCCGAAGGCGTGGTCCTGTTCAGCAGGCACGGTCTCGGCCCGGGAGGGCTGGTCGGTCACGAAGGTCCCTTCCTCGACGTCATCCGCTGGCCTCGCCTTCGGCCAGGCTGTGCTGGCCCAGAAACCGGCGGATTATGGGCGTCTGGCGTGCTTCCTCGAGCAGGAAGCAGTCGTGGCCGTACGGCGCCTCGATCACCTGGAACTCGGCCGGCTTGCCGAGAGTGCGAAGCGCGCCGGCGACTTCCGCCGACGCGGACGGCGGGTAAAGCCAGTCGGAACTGAACGCGATCAGCAGTGTGCGCGCCGCAATACTTTCGAGTGCCTGGGCGAGCGATCCGCCGCCGTACTGGCGCGCGAGATCGAAATACGTGAGCGCGCGCGACGTGTAGAGATAGGTGTTGGCGTCGAAGCGCCTGACGAAGGAGTCCGCCTGGTGCCGCAGGTAGCTCTCGACCTCGAACTCCGGTTCGGTGATCGTGTAGCGGATATCGTCGGCGAACTGCAGCCGCCGGCCGAACTTGTCGTTCAGCGCCGGTGCGGACAGGTACGTGACGTGGCCGACCATCCGGGCCACACCCAGGCCGGCCTCCGGCGCGGTGCCCGTGCCGTAGTAGCGGCCGCCTTGCCAGGCCGGGTCCCCCATGATCGCTGCGCGCGCGATCGCGTTCCAGGCCACGCCCTGCGGGTGCAGGGCATGCGTGCTGGCGATCGCCACCACGGCATCGACCTGATCAGGGAAAAGGATCGCCCACTCGAACGCCTGCATGCCGCCGAGCGAGCCTCCGGCTACCGCGGCCAGCCGTTCGATACCGAGGGCGTTCAGGAACGCGCGCTCGGTCCGCACCATGTCCGCGACCGTGATTACCGGGAAGTCCGGCCCGTACGGCTGGCCAGTCACCGGGTCGGTCGACGACGGCCCCGTCGTCCCGCGGCAGCCGCCGAGGAGGTTCGTGGAGACGACGAAGAAACGGTCAGTATCGAACGCCTTGCCGGGGCCGATCATCCCGTCCCACCAGCCGAGCCCCCGGCGGGAGGCGTCGTCGCGATCCTCGGCCCCGAACCCGTCGCGCGTGCTCTCTTCGGGCGGCGTCTTCGCGAAGCCGGCCGCGTGGGCGTCGCCACTGAGCGCGTGGCACACCAGGATGACGTTGTCGCGCCGGGGTGAGAGGGCACCGTAGGTCTCGTACGCTACCCGAACGGGGTGCAGTTCCCGCCCGCAGTCGAGCCGCACCGGCTCCGGCAGGTCAAGGTACTGCGTTTCGACCGTGCCGACTGAGCCGGCCGCGGGCGTTGAGGCTGGCTCCGCCATGGGGGCTATGGTAGCCGGGGCCATCCAGTGTATTGTCAACCATCTAAATAGGGATTTTGGGAAGATCACAGGGGGTAGCACGACATGACTGCAGTTACCAATGGAGTCAACGTTCAGGCACTGCTCGACGCGCGCGAAGTGCTGAAGGGCGCGCCGGAGGCCGCTCAGTTCACCTGGCGCGCGACGGCCAAGTGGCAGGGCGGCGTGCACAGCACGATGAAGGTGCAGAGCTACTTCGGCCTCGGGGAGGAGCAGAACCACAAGGAAGAGTGGTCGTTCGAAGCCGACCACCCCGAGGTCTTCGCCGCGGAGGACCAGGGCATCACGCCGATCGAGTATCTCCTGGTCGGCCTGGCGAGCTGCCTGACCGGCGGCATTGCGTCCGTGGCAGAGAACCGCGGCATTCAGCTCCGCTCGGTCGAGTCCACGGTGGAGGGCGGGCACGACATCCGCGGGATCCTCGGCGCCGACAGCGACGTCCGCAACGGCTTCAACGACATCAAGGTGACGTTCACCATCGACGCGGACGCGTCGCGGC
>JBAUAY010000564.1:0-13078 GCA_049676235.1 Streptosporangiaceae bacterium | reverse complement strand
AGGGCACGCTGTCGATCCACAGCATCCTCACCCGGCGGCGGGAGGCCTACTACTGGGCCGTGGTGTTCGCCACCTTCGCGCTGGGCACCGCCCTAGGCGATTTCACGGCCACCGTGCTGGGCCTCGGTTATCTCGCGTCGGGCATTATGTTCTTCCTCATCATCCTGATTCCCGCCGTGGCCTGGTCGCGGTTCGGGCTCAACGCTGTCGCCGCCTTCTGGTTCGCGTACGTGGTGACCCGTCCGCTGGGCGCCTCGTTCGCCGACTACTTTGGCCGACCGCAGTCGCTGAGCGGGCTCGGTCTCGGCTCCGGCCGGGTCGCGGTGATCGTGGCGATTGCCGTCGCCATTCTCGTCGGCTACCTGGCCATCACCCGCCGCGACATCCAGCCGCCCGCGGACGGCGAGGCCGGCCTGCAAATGCGTACTCAAATAGCTCCAGGTAGGTCCCCGCGGCGCGGTTATTGATGGTGGGGCGGGTAGTTATACGGGCATGGTCAGGATAAGGCGCTGGGTTGTTGGCAAGCGCAAGAAAGTCGTTTGGTCCGAACCGCAGCTGCCGCCCTTCGTCAAGATCAACCCCGACAGCCCTCCCGGTCTCGGGGAAGGGATCCAGCCTGGGGATATATCGATGGGCATGGCCGCCGAAGAGTTCCTCAATATGGACGAGGGCGAGGACGAGCCGGTTTAGCCTCGGTTCTGCGGTGCTTAGCCTGGCCGCTAGCTCAACTGTGCCCTGATGGCTTCCAGCGCCAAGCGGATGTTCTCGACCGAGTTCGCGTAGGAAAATCGCAGGAAACCCTCGCCGCACGGGCCGAAGGCGGTACCGGACAAGGCCGCCACCCCCGCGTCCTTCAGCAACCTGGCCTGCAAATCGGCTGAGGTCTGCCCGGTCTCGGTGATGTTCGGGAAGACGTAGAACGCGCCCTGCGGCTCGAGGCAGCTGACGCCGGGAAGGTCGTTAAGGCCGGCGACGATGATGTCCCGGCGGCGGCGGAACTCGGCCACCATCTGATCGACCGGATCCCACGGGCCCTCCAGGGCGGCGATCGCAGCGTACTGGCTGAACGCGGACGTGCACGACACCGAGTTGATAGCCAGCCTGGTGATCGGCTCCACCAGGGCCGGCGGGAAGACGCCGAAGCCGAGCCGCCAGCCGGTCATGGCGAAGGTTTTCGACCACCCGTCGAGCAGGATCGTGCGGTCGGCCATCCCGTCGACGTCGAGCACGCTGGCCCCTCGGGGCCAGGTGGGTATGGGGGGGCGGGCAGCCCCTCCATGAGCTGGGGGGGTCTGGGGGGGATCGTTCCCCCCGGGGTCAGCACTGTCGTACCTGATGGCCCAGTACACCTCGTCGGTTAGCACGGTCAGGTCGTGGCGCTGGGCGATGGCGGCGATCGCCTCGCAGTCCTGACGGGTGAGCGCGCTGCCGCACGGGTTCTGCGGTGAGTTGATGATGAGCAGCTTGCTCCGGTCCGTGATCAGCCGCTCGAGCTCATCGGTGTCGATGCGGAATCCGTTGCGCTCGCGCAACGGGACCGGAACCGGGACCGCCCCGGCGAACGAGGTGATCGACTCGTACATCGGGAAGCCGGGATCGGGATAGAGCACCTCGTCACCCTCGCCGGCCAGGGCGAGGATGGTGAAGAACATGATCGGTTTGGCTCCAGGGGTCACCACGACCCGGTCCGGGGCTACCTGCATCCGGCCGGTGCGCTCGAGGAAGGCCGCCACAGCCTGGCGCAGCGGCGGGATGCCGGGCGCGGGCACGTAGTGCGTGAAGCCCGCGCGCAGGGCCTCGACCGCGGCCTCGACGATGTGCGGGGCCGTCGGGAAGTCCGGCTCGCCGATTTCCAGGTGGATGATCTTCCGGCCGGCGTCCTCCATGGCCCGCGCACGGGCGAGCACCTCGAACGCGGATTCGGTGCCAAGCTTGGCCATGCGGTCTGCGAGCCGGATATCTGTCATGGAACTGATGATAGGTCTGTGACGGTTTGGTGATAAGGGTCAGAATGATCATGACCTGGCGAGCACGAGGAGATGCGCATGTCCGATGGCACAGTGTTGTGGCCCCCGGCCCGGTCGGGCAGCGAACTGGACGCTGCGCAGCTATTCGCCGCGGCCGAGGCGGATTTTGCCCGCTACGAGGTGATCAAGGACCTCGTGGACGAGTGCATCGACCTGTCCCTCAACTACCGGCAGAGCGGGCACCCCGGCGGATCACGATCCAAGGTGCACATGATGCTGGCCCTGCTGCTGTCCGGCGCCATGCGCTGGGACGTGCTGCGGCCGTGGCGACGGTTCGGCGACCGTTTCGTGCTCTCGGCCGGCCATACGGTGCCGCTCGTCTACGCCACCCTCGCGGTGCTCAACGAGGCCGTCCGGGCCAGGCACGAACGCACCGGGGCGGCCGAGTTCGCCTTCCCCGACGACGGCCAGTGGGCGCTGACCTGGGAATGGCTGCTCCGCCTCCGGCGGCGCGGCGGCCTGCCCGGGCACGCCGAGATGGAGGGCAAGACGCTCTTCCTGAAGTTCAACACCGGCCCCTCCGGGCACGGCATGCCGCCAGCCGCGGGCGAGGCGCTCGCCCTGAAGCTGGCCGGCGCCAGCCAGGTGAAGGTCTTCGTCTTCGAGGGCGAGGGCGGGCTCACCCCGGGTTCGGCCCACGAGACCAAGAACACCGCGTGGGGCCTGGGCCTGGACAACCTGGTCTTCATGGTCGACTGGAACGACTTCGGCATCGACCCGCGGCCAGCCTCGAGCGTGGTAGCGGGCACGCCGACGGACTGGTTCGCGCCGTACGGCTGGCGGGTCACCGGCACCGAGCACGGCATGGAGTGGGGGCCGGTCACCCGGACGGTCCTGGAGGCTGCCTGCGGCTCTAGCCGGGAGCCGACCATGGCGTGGTTCGTCACGCAGAAGGGTCGCGGCTACGGCAAGGTGGACGCGGCCAGCCACGGCACGCCCTGGCCAATGAACGCCCCGCAGTTCTGGGCTACACGTAAAGGATTCATGGACCGCTACGGGGTGGCCTACGAAGGTTTCGGCTCCCCCGCCCCTGCTGACGCCGCCGCTGTGCAGGCGCAGGCGGAGGCGAACCTGCGAGTGGCGATGAGCGTGCTACGGCGCGACGACGACCTGGTCACCTGGCTTTCGGACCGGCTGCTGGCGATCGCCGGGACGGTGCCCGAAGAAATCGACGAATTCCGGCTCGGCTCGCCCGGGGTCTTCACCGACCGGCGCATCTTCGACGTGGCAAATTACCCCGAGAGCATGTGGAAGAAGCCGGGCGAGAAGGCGCCGAACCGGGCCGGCCTGGCCTCCTGGGGAGCGTACGTGAACTCGGTCGCGCTGCGCGAGCACGGCAGGCCGCTGTTCATCGCGGCCTCCGCGGACCTGGCCGAGTCCACCAACATCGCGGGGTTCGGCCATGACTTCAACGGCTCGCCGGGGACAGGCTGGTATGACCGGCTTTCGAACCCTACGGGCGCGCTGCTGCCGACGGAGATCACCGAGTTCACCAACGCCGGGCTAGTCGCCGGGCTGGCCACGGTCAACCTGGCGGCGGACCCGTTCACCGAATTCGACGGCTTCTGGGGCGCGTGCTCGACATACGGGTCGTTCTCCTACCTGAAGTACGGGCTGATGCGGTTGTTCAGCCAGCTGGCCCAGGACAGCGAGCTCAAGGTCGGCAAGGTGCTGTGGATCGCGGGCCACTCCGGGCCCGAGACGGCCGAGGACTCCCGCACCCACTTCGGCATCTTCTCCATCGGGGTCACCCAACTGTTCCCCGAGGGGCACGTCATCGACCTGCACCCGTGGGAGTACAACGAGGTGCCCGTGCTGCTCGGCACCGCGTTCGGGCTCGACGTCCCGATCGTGGCGCTGCACCTCACCCGCCCGCCGGTGGAAATCCCCGACCGGGAGGCGCTGGGCATCCCGTCCCACCTGGCGGCCGCGCGCGGCGCCTACGTGCTCCGCGACTACCAGCCGGGACTGCCTCGCGGCGGCACCGTTTTCATCCGCGGGACCATGCCGACGCGGAACCTGGTGAACCTGTTGCCGTCGCTGGCGGCCAAGGGCATCAACGTGAAGATCGTCGCGGCGGTCAGCCCGCAGTTGTTCGCCCGCCAGCCTTCGTCGTATCAGCACTCGGTGGCCAGCCCGGCCGACCGGCTCAACGCCATGATCATCACCAACGGTGCGTTCAAGCTGATGCGGGAATGGGCCGACGGTCCCCTGGTCAGGGAGTACTCGCTGTCCTCGGACTGGGACGACCGGTGGCGCACCGGCGGCTCGGTGGACGAGGTCATCGAGGAGGCACACCTGGACGAGGCGCACATCCTGGCCGCCCTCGAGCGGTTCGCGGCCGAGCGGGATGACCGGCGGAGGCGGCTGAGGGAACTGCTTGACGACGGCGGCTAAGGGCTGGCTCAGCCGCCGCCGTCGCCGCCCTTGTTACGGGACAAGAGTGGCTCGATGCGGGCCAGGGTTTCCCTGAGGTTGGGCTCGGAGGTCAGGTCGCGCGCCTCGGGGAGGGACAGCCAGCGGAGCGGCGCGTGCGGGCTCTCCGGGCGGATCGCGTCGGGGGCCCGGGTAGCCATGAAGTACCGGATGTCGGCGTGCTCGTGGGCGGGTTCTCCCTTGCCCGGGGGGACGTTGACGATGACCACCTGCTTGACCTCGGCATCCGGCCACGGTGCTAGGTCGGTCAGGCCGGTCTCCTCCTCCGCCTCCCGCCGCACGACGGTGAGCGGGTCGGTCTCCCCCGGATCACCGTGGCCGCCTACCTGCAGCCAGGCCTGCTGGCGCTGGTGCCAGCGCAGCAGTACCCGGGCGGTGGGCGGGTGAACGATCAGCGCGGACGCGGTGACGTGCAGCGGGAGGTCGCGCCGGTACGGGTCAGCGGTGGTCTGGGTCAGCGCCCGCACCCGCTGGATGTCGGCCGTCTCGGTGTCGCCCTCCGGACGGTACCGGTCCAGGAGCGTGACCAGGTCAGACACCGAACAAGTATGGCAGCCGTCCGGTTACGCCGGGAGTGCAGGCGAAGATGTCGCCGGCCTGGGGCTGGGCGAGCCGGTCGGCGGGGGTGAAGTTCTCCCGGGCGGTGGTGATGTACAGGGTGCTCAGGTCTGCGCCGCCGAACGCGGCGGAGGTGACCTGGCTGACGGGGAGGCGGACGACCGTGTCGAGCTGGCCGTCAGGCATGTAACGGTGCAGCTCACCGGTGCCCCAGACGGCCAGCCAGAGGCAGCCTTCGGCATCCAGGGTCAGGCCGTCGGGTATGCCACCGGAAACGGAGATGAAGCGGCGGCGGTTGCTCAGCGCACCGGTGTCCGGGTCGGTGCCGAACAGGTCCACGCCCCCGCTGGGGCTGTCGGCGTAATAGAAACTCCTCCGGTCATCGGACCAGTCCAGTCCGTTGGACAGGCCGACGCCATCGATCAGTTCGGTGACCGCCCCGTCCGGGCTGAGCCGGTACAGGCTGCACGGCGGGCCGCCCTCCTCCTGCCACGCCATGGTGCCCGCCCAGAAGCTCCCCCACGGGTCCGGCTTGCCGTCGTTGAACCTGACCACGGCCCGGTCGACGGTGAACTCTCCCAGCCGCCGCAGATCCTGGCCCTCCGGACCGGCCAGGGCGAACCCGTCGACCAGGGCGAGCACCAACCCGCCGCCGCGGGTCAGCCCGCAGGTGCCGACCGGGTCGCCAGCCTCGAACCAGGTGTGCGCGCCGGTGACCGGATCGAGCACGTGCACGTGGCCGGGCAGGATGTCCACCCACCGGAGCAGCCCGCGGGCGGCGTCCCAGACCGGTCCCTCGGCCAGCTCGCACTGGGCCGGAAAGGCGATCTCGGCCTCCAGAACGCGGGTCATAACTCGCTCACCTCCAGGATGACCTTGCCCCAATGGCCTGAGCCCTCATTGTGTCATCGCTAGTTCGAATGCGGAGAATTGGTTTCGGCAGAGCCGAATACCTGGATCGTTCGGCACAAAACCTTCTCAAGGAGAGCAGCGATGAGCTGGATCGCGGACGTGCTGGACCGGCTGGGCGTCACGGGCCGGGAGCCAGCGTCCTTCCCCGACGGCGCCGCGTTCCGCATCGAGATCCCCAGCGTCGAGGGGCCAAAGGTGCTCGAGGCCGTGCTGCGCGCCGCCCAAGCCGAGGGCGTCACGGTCAACCGGGTCTCCCAGGGCAGCGGCGCCGTACTGATGCGAGCCGCCGAACTGCGCGACATGGCCCAGGCCGGCCTGGAGGCGGGCGTCGAGGTCTGCTTGTTCGTCGGACCGAGGGAGCGGTACGGGGTGGGGGCGCACGCCAGGTCCGAGGACGGCCGGGCGCACGGGGACCAGGTCCGCGGCCTGCGCCAGATCTCCTACGCGCTGGAGGACGTGCTGCGGGCCACCGAGGAAGGGATCCGCAGCTTCCTGGTCGCCGACCTCGGCCTGCTCCGCGCGGTGACGCAGGCGCAGGCCCAGGGGGCGCTGCCAGCCGGGCTGGTGTGGAAGGTCTCCGCGGCCATGTCGCCGTCCAACCCGGTGACGGTCAAGCTCCTGGAAGACCTCGGCGCCAGTACCGTGAACATCCCGGCCGACATGACGCTGGCCGAACTGGCCGAGATGCGGGCCGCGGTCAGCATCCCGCTCGATCTATACGTGGAGGCGCCCGACCCGCTCGGCGGCGTGGTCCGCGGCCAGGAACTCGGCGACCTGATCAAGACCGGCGCGCCGCTCTATGCGAAGTTCGGGCTGCGAAACGCCCAGGGCGTATACCCGAGCGGGCATCACCTGGAGGCTGTGGCCTGCGCGAACGCGATCGAGAAGGTGCACCGCGCGGCGGTGGCGCTGGAGTGGCTGGAGCGGCTGTCGCCTGGGCTCGTTCAGTCCAAGCCGGGGGCCGCCGGGCTCGGCGTCCCGGTCCTGCCATGAGCGAAGAGGTCCCGGGCCTGCCGGGGTGTTACCCGGGGCGGGCGGGTGGGCTGTGGCTGTGCAGCACCTTGGTTTTGTCCGGGTTCCACGCGGTGGTGGTGCCGTCGGGGTTCAGGACCAGTGTCCAGCCCCACCGGTGAATTACCACCTGGTGGTGAAACCAGCACAATAGAACACAATCTCGAACGCTGGTCTGGCCGCCGTTCTTCTTGTGCCTGACGTGATGCACCTGACACACCGAGGCGGGCTGGTTGCACCGCCCGGCCCACTGGCAGTGCTTGTCCCGCAGGATGACGGCGTTGCGGATGCCCGCCGGGATGGTCTCGGAGTAGCCGATGTCCAGCGGGAGACTCGGGCCGCCGAGCCGGGCGCCGAGTTGCCGGCGGCGCAGGAAGGACGCCAGCCCACCCGGACCCGATAGCAAATCCACGGCCTTGCCGATGATCGCCTGCTCGAGGGCTTCCCAGGCCCGGGTGGTGTCGGGAGCGGCAGCGCTGGTATCGCCGCCCGCGCCGTGGCGGCGGAGCCGGTCCAGGTCCACGCATAGCCGGACCAGATCGTCCAAGGCGGCGGGGTTCACCTCGCCGGTCACGATGGGCGCCATGGCCGCATCGCAGGTCATCGCGGTGGCGGCGTCGCCGTCCAGCCACACGCCGCCGTCGCTGCCACCGGCCGAGGCTTCCGCCCGGTGCGCGGCCCACTGGGCACGGACCCGCGCGACCCATTCCTCTTGCAGGGCGGAGCTGCCGTCCAGGACGAGCAGGTCGGCCAGGGAGATATGCACCCAGGCTTTGACCGGCTGCCCGGCCCGCTCCGGCAACAGCCCCGAGCTGACCAGGCGATGCATGGCCTCGTGCAGCGCATCGTGGTAACGCTGAGCCTGGGTGCGGATGTCCTCGGCGCCGGCCGGGGCGGACAGCGCGTCCAGCACCGTGGTCACAATCGAGGCGCACTCCGGCGTCAGCTCCCCGGTCAGCACCCCCGCACCCTCGAAGGTGGTCTCCAGCTTGACGGAGCGATCCTCGAAGCTGTCGTCCGGGCCGTCATCGTGGGTATCGGGGAGGGAGCGGGCGTAGATCTCGCCGGCTAGGCCGGTCAGGTCTCGCAGGTCCATCCCCGCCTGCGCGGCGCCCACCAGGATCGTGTCGGCGGTCTCCCGGCAGTCCTCGGGCAGCTTCTCGGTCCATTGGCAGATCGTCCGGGCGAACGACTCCGACACCTCCCCCGCCGCGAGCGCGACGGCGACCAGAGGGTGCGCGGCGGCGCGGCGGGCCCACGCGGTATAGGCGACCGCGGCGCCCTTGGTGATATGAGTGCGGTTGATCAGCCACGCCCGCGGGCTGTAGTCCGCGTCCGCCGAGTAGCCCTGACTGGAGGTGAACGCGCAGAGGATCGAGGCCCGCGCGGCGGTGCCCATCGAGTTGATCTGCTCGAGGACGTGCAGGCACTGCGCCTGGGTCTCGGCCGCCATTGCGGTCGCGTCAGCGGCGGACAGGTAGCCCATCGCGGACTTCAGCATGCCTAGCGCCTGGGCCGTGCTGGCCGGCGGCGGAACGGTGCTCAATTGGCTCACCTCCTCGGGCATCTCGCGGACCGACGGGCTCACGATGGAATGACTACCGGTAGCACTCCCTCCAGCTGAGCAGCTTAATGATCTTGTTTTGATTATATGTTCTATGTTACTAGCCGCCACCGACATTTCGGAGGCGCCACGCCGGGGAGCAAACCGTCGGCCTTAGGATCGGCCCCACCGCCGCTAGCGGCACCACGTCCGGGTACGACTGGAGCAACTGCGTGAGCACGCCCGGACGGCCCGGGAACGTTACCTGGCGATCAGGCGATGCCGACGAGGTTGATCCAGCGGCGGACGCACTCGACGAAGAAGGCGTCGCGGTCGCCGGGGTTCTCCCCCACCACCTCGTGCAGCTGACCGAAGAGCTCGAACGAGACGAAGCCGAACAGGCCCGTCCACGCCATGAGGCCCCGTTGGACAAGCGGGGCGGGGACCCCGGGAGGCAGGTAGGAGCGGATCGGGGCCAGGGCAGCCGCTACCTCCCGGGCTTCGGCGTCCTGGGAGTCCGCGGCTGGCACTCGTCCCGCGGTCACGGCGTCGACGATGATGCGGAGCAACAGGGACGTCACCCGCGTGGCCGGCGGCACGGTGTCGGGCGGGGCGACGTAGCCAGGCACCGGTGAGCCGTAGATCAGCGCGTACTCGTTCGGATGAGCCAGCGCCCACGCCCGGACCGCCTCGCAGATCGCGGTGAAGCGCCCGGCCAGGTCGTTCCGGTCAATGGTTGCCTCACGGACCTCGGCCGCCGCCCCGAGTGAGTCGTACGCATCGATGATCAGCCTGGTGAGGAGCTCGTCGCGGCTCTTGAAGTAGCGGTACAGGGCCGATGAGGCCATGCCGAGGTCCCGGGCGATGGCCCGCAGGCTCAGGGTGGGCGCGCCGTCGGTGGCCAGGTAGCCGCGGGCCGCGTCCAGGATCTCCCCGGTGATCTCCGCCCTCGCCCGTTCCCGGGCAGTACGCGGCACCGACCGGGAGCGGCCGGCCCGTTCGGCCTCGTCTGTCGCGTTACTCATCTGCCGATTGTTGCACAGAAACGAGAACGATGACAAAAAATAAGAGCGCCGCTCTTGGATCGTTACGGTGATTGCATACTATGGAACAAGAGCGCCGCTCACTAATGCGAGCGATAGTCACAAGGAGGTCTCCGGTGAACGCCAATCCATCAGGGTCAGATCTGGTCATCGGCGCGGGCGTAATCGGCAGCCGGGTAGCCCGGCTGCTCGCCGAAGCTGGGCATCGCGTCGGCGTGGTCAGCCGCCACGGCTCCGGGCCGACCGGGGTTAACCACCTGGCCGCGGACGCCGCGGACGCGGCGGCGATGGCCAGTCTGGCCGAGGGAGGCGCCGTGATCTACAACTGCGTCAACCCGGCCTACCACCGCTGGCCGGCCGACTGGCCGCCGATTGCCGCCAGCGTGCTCGGCGCCGCGGAACGCAGCGGTGCCGTACTCGTTACGCTGTCCAACCTGTACGGCTACGGCCCCGCGGCGCGTTCCCTGGGGGTCGGCGCCTACGACAGGGCACATCCGATGACCGAAGCCACGCCGCTGGCGGCGACGGGCTGCAAGGGACAGGTCCGCGCCCGCGTCTGGCAGGATGCGCTCGCCGCCCACGAGGCCGGGCGGGTCCGGGTCGCCGAGGTCCGCGCCTCCGATTTCGTCGGCCCCGGCGCGACCAGCGCGCTGGGTGAGCGGATCGTCGGACGGGTCCGCCAGGGCAAGAGCGCCTCGGTGCTCGGCCACGTTGACCGACTGCATACCTGGTCCTTCACCGAGGACGTGGCCCGGATGCTGGTGGTGGCGGGCACCGACCCCGGAGCCTGGGGGCGGGCCTGGCACGTGCCGTCGAACGAGCCGCTCACCCAGCACCAGGTCATCGGCGACTTTGCCCAGGCGGCCGGGGTTTCCGGGTCCGGTCAGGTCCGCGTCGGCACGATTTCCCCAGTGCTGCTGCACGGGATGGGACTCCTCTGGCCTCTCATGCGGGAGCTGCGTGAGACCGAGTACCAGTTCCGCGACGACTTCATCATGGATTCCACGGCCGCTCAGGCGACCTTCGGCCTGAAGTCCACGCCCTGGGAGGAAGTCGTCGCGGCAACGGTCCGGCCGGTTACGAGCGGCAGGGCTAGCCGGTGAGGAAGCGGTAGGAACCTATCTCGGTGTAGGCCTGCTGCGCTGGGGGCTGGTCGCAGCGGTCCATGATGCCGGCCTGGAACTCGCCGAAGGCCTTCATGGCCACGATAGGGCTCGGGTCGTGCTCGGACTGGACGATGTGGACGAAGGTCACCTGGTCATCCAGCATGAGGGTGGCGTAGCGGAAGCCGTCGGGGCGGATCTGGTGGAGTTCGGCGTAGACGGCGCGGACGAGTTCGGTGTTCGCGGCGGCCTGGTCGGGCTTGGTCCGGTAGCGGATGAGGCGCTGTTGCATGGTTATCTCCTGGTTTCGATTTTCGGTGCGTCGTTATGGACGGGGCTGGATGGTGTTGCTGGGGTGGGCTGGCGGCGGCCGGGGATGACCAGGCCGGAGGCCGCGCCGAGCAGGGCTAGGCCAGCGCAGGCGACCATCGCCGCGGCAAAGCCACTGGCGAAGGACGCGGGCGAGGCATAGGCGCCGCGGGCGGCGAAGACGGCGGCGCAGATCGCGACGCCGAAGACTCCGCCAAGCTGGCGGAGCGTGTTGAGGATGCCTGACGCCTGGCCGATAGCCGCGGGCGGTACGGAGGTCATCACCGCGCTCATCGTCGCGGGGATCGCCACCGACGCCCCGCAGCCCGCCAGCAGCAGGGGCGCGACCATGTGGGAATACGGCAGGCTGGACCCGGCATCTCGGGCGAGCAGCGCGATCCAGGTCAGCGCGCCCGCGACCACGGTCAGGCCGCCTGCGATCAGCGGGCGCTCTCCCAGGCGGCTAATGAGTGCTCCGGTGAAGGGCGCGATCACGGTCAGCGTGGCCCACCCGGGCAGCAGCCGCAGCCCGGCACCGAGCGGCCCGTAGCCCAGGCCGGTCTCCAGGAACTGCGCCATGAAGAAGACCATGGCCAGCAGCACGGCGAACACGCAGAAGGCGGTCGCGTTGCCCGCGGCGAAGGCCCGCGAGCGGAACAGCCTCAGCGGCACCATCGGGTGAGCGGCCCGCAACTCCCAGGCCACGAACCCGGCCGCGAGCACGAGCCCGGCCGCGAGCACGGACACGATCTCGGGGCTCGCCCAGCCGAGGCGGCTGGCCCGGATCAGCGCCCACACGATGCCTAGGGCCCCGCCCGTGGCCAGGATCAGGCCGACCGGATCGAGGCTGGAGCGAGCTCGTTCGGCCTGTTCGGTCTGGATCTTGACCAGGATCAACGGGATCATGATCAGGCCGATCGGGACGTTCAGCCAGAAGATCCAGGGCCAGGCCAGGCCCTGCGTGACCGCGCCGCCGACCACCGGCCCGGCCAGCACCGCGATCCCGGTCACGCTGCTGAAGATGCCGAGCGCCCAGGCCCGGCGCTGCGGCGGGAACGCGGCGGAAAGCAGGGCGAGCGCCAGCGGGAGCATCAGCGCCGCACCGGCGCCCTGGATGGCCCGGGCCGCCACGAGCGCGCCGGCGTCGGGCGCCAGGGCGCACCCGGCCGAGGCAGCGGTGAACAGGCCGACCCCGACGGTGAGCATCCGCCGCCGACCGAACCTCTCCCCCAGCGCCGCGCCGGTCAGCAGCAAAACCGCGAAGCTCAGTGTGTAGGCGTTCACCGTCCACTCCAGGGCGGTCAGCGACGCGTGCAGGTGCAACCGGATCACCGGCAGCGCGGTCGCCACCACTTGCACGTCCAGCGATACCATCAGCGATACCGCCGAGGTCAGCGCCAGCACCCAGCCTTGCCCGGGAGTCAAGCGCATGCCGTTCGTTCTCACGTCTCCTCCTCGTGGTCTTCACTGGTTCAGACACCGGACGTGGCGGCAGTTGAGCGATGACTTTGCCGCACCCGCGGTGTCCGTATGGGTGAAGGAGGATGCCGTGGCGACAGAGATGACCCTGGAACGGGCGCGAAGCGGCGACGACCGGGCGTTCGGCGAGCTGACGGACCCGTACCGGGGCGAGCTTCAGCTGCACTGCTACCGGATCCTCGGTTCGGTGCAGGACGCCGAGGACGTGCTGCAGGAGACGTTGCTGGCCGCATGGCGGGGGCTCGGCCAGTACGAGGGACGGGCGTCGCTGCGAACCTGGCTGTACCGGATCGCGACCAACCGGTGCCTGAACGCGCTGCGGGCCAGCGGCCGCCGGCCGCGGCCGGAACCGCCGGGGCCGACGTTCCTGACCGTCGAGCCGACCCGCCGGGGTGAACCGCTGTGGCTGGAGCCCTATCCGGATGTACTGCTTGACGGGCTGCCGGATACGGGCGTGGGTCCGGAGGGGCGGTATGAGGCCAAGGAGGCGATCGCGCTAGCCTTCGTGACCGCCGTCCAGCACCTACCACCGCGGCAGCGGGCCGTGCTCGTGCTCAGGGACGTGCTCGGGTTCCGCTCATCGGAAGTGGCGGACATGCTGGAGAGCAGCGAGGCCTCGGTGAACAGCGCGCTGCAGCGGGCCAGGGCCACCATGGA
>JBAUAY010000563.1:0-1895 GCA_049676235.1 Streptosporangiaceae bacterium | reverse complement strand
ACGCATCAGCGCAGCGACAAGCCGTTCTCGCATCGGATGCGCGGCCACCAAGTCGGTCAGTTCCGTGACCAGCTCCGCACCGTGGCCGAGGCTGACCTCGGCGTCGAACCAATCCTCCATGGCCGTCAGGTGTAGCCCCTCGAGCCGGGTGACCGCCGCGTCAAACGCTTCACTATCCGGCAAACCGACGCCCTGCATGGCCGCACCACGCCACAACGCGAGGGCCTCGCGCAGCAGCCGTACCCGCCGTGGATCCTCGTCAGTGCGGGCCTGGCCGACGAGGCGTTCGAACCGCACCGCGTCGACAGCGTCGGGTTCCACCCTCAACCGGTAGCCGTCTGCTTGCCCCTCGACCAACCCTTCAGGCAGCGCCTTCCGCAGCCGGGAAACCAGGCGTTGCAAGGCATTCGTCGCGTCGGAGGGCGGGCGCTCACCCCAAATCCAGTCGACGAGCGTCGCCTTCGGGACTGCGCGACCTGGTTCGAGCGCGAGGGCGGTCAACAGCCCGCGCAACCGGGCACCCGGCACGTCGGCGAGGACGCCGTCGTCCGTGCGAACCTCGAATGGTCCGAGCAGCCCGATCTGCACCTAGCTGATTTTGCCAGGGCGATTGGCCGGCCTCCAACTGGTGACGCGGCGCCGAAAGGCCTCGAGGTAATGACCCCTGGTCTGGTGCGCTGCCCACGCCTGGCAGGCCGAGGCGGTGCGGGTGGCGTGCCTGCCCCGGCCGTTCACCGGTGGCAGGCTCGCCGTCGGTGTTGATCAGGGCAGCGATCGCCGGATTGCGGCGCAGCTTGTCCAGGCAGCGGCTGCGGCATGGCCCGATGCTGCCGACCTGGATGCCCAGCCTGGCGCTGATCTGGGCGTACGGCACGGGCGGGTCTTCGGTGAGCAGGGCGATCAGCCGCTGGCAACTGGGGGTCAGCCGGGTGAGCGCCTCGCGCAGCGCCGCGTGCCGCTCGGCCAGCAGCAGCTCCTGTTCGGCCATCCCGGTCTGTTCGTCCGAGATGGCCTCGGCATCCAGCCCATACCCGGCGGCCTGCGCTGCGAGCCGGACCTTGCCGCATTCCCGTCGGGTCGTGGTGGCCAGCCAGCCAGGAAGCGCGGCCGGATCACGGAGTTTGCCCACGTGGCTCACGAGGCCCAGCCAGACGCTCTGGCTCACGTCGTGGATGTCGGCGTCGCTCAGCCGATACCTGCGGCAGATGGACCAGACGAGCGGGGCATACCGCTCGACCAGGGCGTCCCACGCCTGCTCGTCGCCGTGCGCGGCGCATGTCACCAGGTCAGTGATCGACGGGTCGTCGCTCATCGGAGGCCGACGCTGTCCCTGGTCGCTGACCTGATCGGCCGGTTCCGCCGCGATTCCGGTGCGCTCAGGGATTCGGTAAGCCCGTTGAACCAGTGGCCGCGAGGGCACCTGATCTTGGCGCTCTCCAGCAGCCCATCGGTCGATCCGATGGTGTACCGCGCCTCCACCTCGGCGGGAAGCCCGCACCGGGCGCCGTCATGGTCCAGGAATGCCGGGCAATCAACGAGCATCGCCTGATCCTCCATTGTGGAGAAGATGCCGTCACCTAGCAGCATCCCCCGGCTCGGCGGTCGGCCGCATCGTAGGATGCTGCGGTTTCGATCAGACCGTCCGGCTTGGCCCAGCCCGGCGGGATGGCAGGATACTGCTATCCGGCCAGGCCCCGGCGAGTCGCGTAGGCGGCGGCCGCGGCACGGTTGGCCACCCCGAGCTTGGCGAAGATGCTGCTGACATGGTGCAGGACGGTGTTGGGGCTGATGAACAGCGCCTGCGCGATCGCGCCATTGGAGTGGCCGGCGGCGATCAGGCGCAGCACCTCCACCTCGCGGTCGGTCAGCCCGGCCGGCCAGGCCGGCGCCGGCGG
>JBAUAY010000562.1:0-9187 GCA_049676235.1 Streptosporangiaceae bacterium | reverse complement strand
GTTCGGGCCAAGCGGCGGCTTCGCCCGGTCGGTGCCGCGCGCCGCCACCCGGCGCCGGTCCGCGGGCGGCTCGCCCGGTCCTGGCCTGGTACCCCAGACGATCGAGCTGATCGGCAACCGCTGGTCGGCTTCGGCCCTGGCGGCCGCGTTCCTCGGCGCCCGCCGGTTCACCGACATGCTGGTGATGATGGGCGCGCCGCCGACCATCGTCTCGGACCGGCTGCGCACGTTCTGCCAGATGGGCGTGCTCGAGCCGGTCGTCACCAAGGTCGGCTCGGGCCGGGTCGAGTACCGGCTCACCGACAAGGGCCGGGCCTTCTTCCCGCACGTCATGGTGATGCTCGACTGGGGCGACCGGTGGTTCCGCGCGCCCGAGGGACCGGCCACCCTGCTCACCCACACCAGCTGCGGCGGCGAGTTTCACCCGGTCCTGCGGTGCTCGGCCTGCCAGCGCGAGCTGCACGGCTCGCAGATCCAGGTCGGCGGCGACCCGCCCAAGAGCAAATGACTACCCTGGGCCCGCAGCCAGGGTGACGGCCTTCCGCGGCGGCGGTGGCGCCTGCTTCTGGGCCGCCCGGGCCAGGCCCGAGGTCATCCAGGTGAGCATCGAAGGGACCTGGGCCCGCCACGTCGTCATGGTGTGTCCGCCCCCGGCGGTGAGCGTCAGCGGCACATCCGCCTGCCGCTGTCGCAACTCCTGCCAGAAGACCTCGGCATTGGCCACGTCCTGCCTGTCGTCCGCGCCGGCGCCTAGCCAGAACCGGGGGATGCCCAGGCCGGCGGGCAGCTTGGCGATCTCCTCGAGCGGGGTGTTCTCCTCCTCAAGCCTGCGGTTGCCGCCGAACGGGCTGACCAGGCGGGCCGGTTCGGCCAGCTGGTTGTCGGACGGCGTGAAGTAGCCGCTGAGCGCCGCGGAGAAACCGTAGCGGTGCGGGTAGCGCAGGGCCATGTTGGCGGCGCAGAATCCGCCCTCAGAGTAGCCAGCCACGCCCCAGCCCAAGCCCGGCCGCTGCACCCGCAGGGTGCGCGCGATCTGGGTCGGCAGGTCCACCGCCAGGTAGGTCAGGTCCTGCGGGCCGCCCACCTGGTTCAGGCACTGCAGCGAGATGCTCGTGCCGCCGTTCGCGTCCGGCATGACCATGACGGCGGGCCGAGCGAGTCTTTCCTGCAGCAGGTGGTCGAAGGTATTCGTGACGCCCACGACGGTGATCCAGTCTTCCGGCTGACCAGGCTGGCCGTGGATGAGCTCGATCACGGGAAACCGGTAAGCCCGGTATCCCGGCTGGAAGTACTGCGGCGGCAGGTAGACGTACACCACCCGGGTGATGCGGCTGCGCGGGCCGGTCACCATCAGCCGCAGCGTGTATCCCTGCTGCTGCGCCAGCTTCAGCTGGACACGGCTCCCGTCGAGTGTGCCGGCCCCCGAGCCGGAGGTGAGCGCGATGTCGGGGACCCCGGACGCCGCATCGACGCCCCGGTTGGTCAGGTCCGCTATCACCGCGCTCCAGGTCTGGTAGTAGCCGTAGTACTTGTTCACGGCCAGCACTCCGAACAGCATCGCGGGCAGGAAGGCCAGGCCCGCGGCCAGCACGCGGAGGGCAGCGTGACGCGCGACTATCGTCGGCCACATCAGCCCGCCGAATATCACCACCAGCAGGACAAAAAGCGCCATGCTCTGGGGTTCAAACATTCCAGCCCCCGTGTCCCCCGCACTGCCCCCTGGCCCGGCGGGTCCTACCCATACGGAGTAGGCCCAGCGCCCGGTGATACGCCGGGTTACCGCTGCGCGGGCGGGACGGCTTCGGCTGGGCCGGTTTCCGCCGGGCTGTCGGCGGGTGGCCGGCCGCGGGGACGCATCGGTCCGGCCTTGCGAGGTAGCCGGCCGGCGTCGGCGAGCGCGCGGCGGAGCAGGAACTCGATCTGGGCGTTGGTACTGCGCAGCTCGTCGTTAGCCCATCTGGCCAGGGCGTCGTGGACGGCGGGGTCGAGCCGGAGCAGTAGGCTCTTGCGCTCGCTCACCGCGATTCCGTATCTGTCGTAACTGGTCCAGCCGTCACTGGTACAGGGACCCGGTGTTGACGACCTGCTGAGTGGCCTGTTCGCTGCACAAGACCACGAGCAGGTTGGAGACCATGGCGGCCTTGCGTTCCTCGTCCAACTCGACGACGCCCTCTTCCTGCAGCCGTTCCAGGGCCAGCTTGACCATGCCGACGGCACCTTCGACGATCCGCTGCCGGGCGCCCACGACCGCGCTGGCCGCCTGCTGGCGCAGCATAGCCTGGGCGATCTCCGCGGCGTAGGACAACCGGGTCAGGCGGGACTCGATGATGTGCACGCCGGCGGCCCGGACCCGGTCGGCGATCTCGTCCGACAACTGTCCGGTGATGTCCTCGGCGTTGTCGCGCAGCGACAGCGCGCCGCTGCCCCGGTTGTCGTAGGGATAGCTGGAGGCGATGTGCCGGACGGCGGTCTCGGTCTGGATGGTGACGAACTGCGTGTAGTCATCGACCGAGTAGAGGGCGCTGGCGGTGTCCTGGACCTGCCAGACGACCACGGCGGCGATCTCGATCGGGTTGCCGTCGGCGTCGTTGACCTTGGCCTGTGCCGACTCCTGATTGCGGATCCTGGTCGAGACCACGATGCGCTTGGTGAACGGGTTCACCCACTGCAGCCCAGGCTCGCGGATGGTGCCGCGGTACTTGCCGAATAGCTGCACGACACGCGGCCGGCCGGGCACGACGGAGGTGAGACCGCCCAGCATGAGGGAGGCGGCGATAAAGACGAGAACGCCCAGCCAGATCAGTGCCTTAGCGGTCCCGCCGCTCTGGTGGCTGGCCAGCACGATCAGCACTACCCCGGCCACTATCAGGACGATGCCCAGCGCCAGCATGGGCAGGCCCGGCAGGAACCGGGCCACCCGCTCGGTCACCGGCGGCCTGGGCAGTTCGGGGCCTGCGGCCGCTGCATTCTGGGTAGCCACTTCCGGGCCTGCGGCCCTGGCATCCTGGGTCACCATCTGGCGCCTCCTTCGCTTGACGGGCTTGATACCACGTGCTTAGCATACTGATATCTATTTTTCTTGGCAAGCACCGCGCCGTGGCGCGCATGGCAAGCACCGTGGGCCGACAAGGCAGGAGATGAATCAGATGGGGTGTTTCGCTACGCGGTCCACAGCTGCCAGCGTAACGCTGGTGGTGGCGGCGGGCCTGGCTGTCGGCGGCTGCGGGGGCGCCGGCAGCCACGCCGCGGCGGATTGCTTGTCGTAGGGTGTCCAGTCCGCCGCGCTGGCGGACGCGGCGGACTGGACGCTGCCGGGTGGCAGCCTGGCGAACACGGGGGTGTCGCCAGCCCGTCACGACGCTCCCGGTACTGGGCGGTGGATGCCGGTCCATGACTGGCCGGGTCTTGGGGGGAGGGCCAGCGGCCCGGCACCCACCGCCGTCTATCGGCCTACGCCGCCATCTGGCACAGGCCGCCGTGCAGCCGGCGGCGCCGTACTCCCGCGGCCAGGGGTGCCCGTACCTATGGGGCATAGGCGTTACTACAACCAGGAAAGTCACTTCAACAATGAGAGTTTCCATACCGTGCGGGCGGCGGTCAAGGGAACGTAACCGAAGCGCAACGTTGTCGGCGAATTGCACTCATGTGGTGTCTGTTCCGTAATGTGAATGCGTTCCCGACCGGGAGCACGGGGTCGGATATCTGCGGCGGGTCGGCTACCCAGTGCCCGCGATCCTGGCCGTGGACGGCGGGGACCTGATCATGGAGCGGCTGCATGGCCGGGACATGCTCGCCGACCTGACCAGTCGGCCGTGGCGGACCGCGCGGCATGGCCGGGCGCTGGCTGCCCTGCACGACCAGTTGCACCAGATCGCCGCGCCCGAGGGCCTGCGGCGGCCGTTCGGGACCGGCGATCGGATCGTGCACCTGGACCTGCACCCCGGCAATGTCATGCTGACTGCAGATGGCCTGATGGTCATCGACTGGACCAATGCCGCGGCGGGCCCGCCCGGGGCCGATGTGGCCATGGCGTACCTGATCATCGCGAGCTCGGACCTGGACGCGTTGCCATGGTGGCTCAGGCCTGCGGCCTGGAGCCTGCGCCGGATGTTCCTGCGGCGGTTCCGGGCGGCCGTGCGAGACGATCCCGGGCCGTACCTGGCCCAGGTGGCCAGCTACCGGCTGAAGGACCCCAACGTGCGGCCCGCCGGGGCCGCCCGGCTGCTACGGCTGGCCGAAGTGGATGCGGGGGAACCCCGAAGGAATCATCCGACCTTGATCACGCCTCCGGACGCCGGCATCTCCTTGCGTCCCGGCGGCCGGGACTAGCGTTCTCTCCCCGGCGCTGCCGGGGCCTCCCCTCAGCCGGGCGGAGCGTGACCCTGCGCCTTGGCTGCCTTCCAGGTCGCCGTGCGGGCCGTGACGTAGTGGTCGTAGTCCGCCGGTGTCTGCTGAGTTTCTAGCAGCGGCGCGGAATGCAGCTCGCTCAACGGGACGGGCAGCTGCGAGGTGAGCTGGGCGTTTACCATCTGGATGTGTGACACCTCGGCCGCCGCCGGGTTGGCGCCGCTGGAAACCGGCGCGGTTACCCCGGCCAGCGGATCATCGGTCCGGGGGACAGCCAGGCTGAGCACATCACCCACGTCGGGCGCTGCGGCGTCCCTGGCGGTCAGCGCCGGCAGGCCCCAGCGGGTCTCGATCGTCTTGAGAACCGACGTATGGTCCAGCGGCGTCGGCCCGGCCGGCCGGAATACCGTGCCAGCCGGGATCAAGGGCGAGACCAGGACGGCCGGGACCCGGACTCCGAAGCGGGTGAAGTCAAAACCGAATTCGCCGGGTGTAGCGTCCGGTGGGGTGGCACCCGTCGGCGGCGGCACATGGTCGTACATGCCGCCATGCTCGTCATAGGTGATGAACAGCAGCGTCTGAGCCCAGCCCGGACCGCCGCGGACGGCGTTGTAGACATCCTGGATCAGCTTCTCGCCAAGCGAGACGTCGTAGTTGGGGTGCTGGCTGTTTCCCGTCGATCCCCAGCTCGGCTCGAGGAACGAGTACTGAGCCAGCGTGCCCGCGGCCGCGTCGGACTGGAAGTCGGTGAACTTCCCGAAGCAGGACTCGGGTGCACTCGTGGTATCGGGGAAGTTCTTGCGGGTCAGCGGCTCCTCGTCATAGCCGTATATCTTCCAGCTCAGGTTATGCGCCGTCATGAGGCCGAAGATGCTCTGCACGGTGTAGGACGCCGCGCCGTCGTTCATGTGCCCCTGGCTCGTCGCTGCGCAGGCGAAGGCCCGGTTCGGGAAGGTCATGGTAGGCACTGAGCTATACCAGTGGTCGCAGACCGCGAAGCCGGCGGCGAGGCCAGAGAGCACCGGCAGCCCGGCCGGAGTGAACACCCCCATAATCTGAGAGGCGGTCGTGCCGGCCTGCACGCTGCGGCGGGAGCGCTGGTCGTAGCTGATCGCGTCGGAATAGTTGGTGACGAAACCGGTATTGGTCGCCACCGGCGGGCTCGGCGGGTTACCGGTGCCGAACAGCTGCACGTTGGTGTTCGCGTATCCCTCGCCGGGATCAGCTCCCGGATTGAAATAGGCCCCCGCAGCCGTCTGATCGATCCGATAAACCGTCACCGTGTTGCCGCTTGTGTCGGTATTCGACTCACTGCCAGTCAGGCCTTCGAGCTCCTGGCCTGCCGGGGAGACATTCCCCGAGCCGGAATATAGGAATCCCAGCATATGGTCGAACGAGCGATTCTCGAGCATGAGCTGAACGATGTACCGAACCGACGGCAGCTGGTTACCCGCCATATCTATCCCCACCCATTTCCGGCGCCGGTTACCCGGAAGTACCGCGCCGACCGGGAGGCCGACGGGACCGAGCGCCCATACAGCCAGAGTAAACTGGTCACCGCGGAAAATCCCATTATGCGCGGCACCAATTGTCCACCAAGCGCATGACCTCGGGATCGGCAAGCGCAGGCGGAGTCCGGGATAGCGGTGGGCTCACCGCTGCAGTCCGTCCCACGACCATCGTGGAATAGTCAAACCCTCCGGGACATCGCCCGCAGACCCGTGGTAGCGCGACATGGTCGTCGTGGTAGCCCAGGCGAAGTAGTCGTGCAGGACCTGCCAGAGTGGCTCGGCCGCTTTCAGCCCCACGTCCTCCAGGGCCTGGTCGAAACAGGCGATTGCCCGGCGGTCCATTTCCTCGTGTGGCCCGTTGCCGCTGTGTATCCGCACCACCGACGTCTCGTCTCCATAAGTGCCGGAGTAGGCGGCGGGCCCCCCGAGGGCCTCAGCCCAGTAGGCAGCTAGCCGCTCGCTGTGCTGAGGATGGAATCCGTGGCTGAACGCATGGCTGACTATCTCGTCGGCCATCACCCGGGAGTGCCATGCCTCGGCCAGGCGGAGCAGGCCCTCGCTGCCGCCCGCGGCCTCATACACACTGTGCATGTCGCAAGGATGCCAAAACTGGCGCGCGGCCGCAGCCCCAGGACAGGACATCCTCGGTTTTACAGCCAGTCCTTGCGTTTAAAGATGATGTAGAGCACGAGTCCGGCGATGATCATTACGGCGATCGAGGTGGCGAAGCCGACCTGCCGGCTGAAGCCGGGGTAGGGCACGTTCATCCCGTAGAAGCCGGTAATGAATGTCGGGACCGCGATGATCGCGGCCCAGCTCGTGACCTTCTTGGTGATGACGTTCAGCCGGTTGCCCTGGATCGTCAGGTTAGTCTCCAGGATGCTGTTCACCAGATCCCGCAGGCTGTCTGTCCACTCGGCGGCGCGGAGCACATGATCGTAGATGTCCTGGTAGTAAGGCATCAGATCATCCCCGACAACATGCAGGTCGCGCCGCATCAGGGCGTTCACCACCTCGCGCATGGGGATGACGATCCGGCGGAGCAGTACCAGGCTCTTGCGCAGTTCGAAGCTGCGTCGCTGGACCTTGAGGTCCTGCGGAGTATCAGCGAACAACTGGTCCTCCAGCGTCTCGACGGCGTCGTCCAGGCTCTGCACCGCGTCAAAGTGACCATCCACGATATAGTCCAGGAGCCCGTACAGCAGGTAGCCGACGCTGTATCCGGCGAGATCGGGGCTGGCATCCCAGCGTTGGACGACGGCGCCGATATCCAGCCCGTCGTCCTTGCGGACGGTGATCAGCGCCCGCGCGGTGACGAAGGCGGCGAGCTCACTGGTGGCCAGCTCACCCGTGGCGGCGTCCAGCCGCGCTCCGTACGCGTTCAGGAACAGGTGGCTCCGGTAGCGGTCGAGCTTAGGGCGCTGGTGCTCCTGCACGGCGTCCTCGACGGCCAGCGGGTGCAGCCCGAATTCCTCGCTCAGCACGGCTAGGTCGCTGCGGTCAGGGTCGCGCAGATCTAGCCAGATGGTGACCGCCTCGTCGGCTAGGTAGTCACTGATCTGGGCGACCGGGAAACCCTCGAGCTCGAGCCTGCCGTCCCGGTAGAGCCGCGTGCGGGCCTGGCACCTGGTGGGGGTGACCTCGCAAATGGCGGACGCGGCCACCATGTCAGGATCACTGCCGTGGAATGTCCGGGCCATCGGCGGGCGGGCACCCAGTACGCCGCTGGCGGCGCTGCCTGGACCGCGCGGATCATCCTGGCGTTCAAAACTCGCTGCGCTGGCCGGGCCGGACTGCTGTGGGTTCATCGGGTTCTCCTCGCTTCAGCAGCGGGGGCCCCGGCAAACGGGCACGCCCCGTAAGGGTTTCATCTACCACGGACGCATGGCCCCACCGCGAGGCCCGCAGGTCAGGCTAGGCGTGAACCGTTCCCCGGCTGTCGAAGCTCATGGCGCGCTGCAAAGCCGCGGCGCGAAGCTCAGCCGGGATCTCGACGGGGCCGCCCAGCGAGGCGGCGTTGATGCCTGCCTGGGCGGCCTCCTCGACGACTCCGCCGACCAGGATGGCCAGCTCAGGGGTGCGGTGGAACACCAGCACGCCGTGGTTGGCCAGCAGCACCGCCGGTACCCCAGGGGTGACCGCGGCCCGGATACCCGCTACCGCCTGCTCCGAGCCGCGTGGCCCGTAGTCGGCCACCGGGACCCCGGCGGCCAGCCCGAACATCGCCAGGGCTTCCACCCAGCATCCGATCGGATGGTGCGCCACCGCGTACGCGGTGGCATATGGCGAGTGGGTATGCAGGACGCAGCCGACATCGGGGTGATCGGCGTACATGGCCGTGTGCATGGCCACCACGGCACCCTGGATGGGCGGCAGTTCGCCCTCCAGCAGGGTTCCGTCCAGCCCGATCCGTACGACGGCCGAGGCGGGGTGGTCCCGCAGTGACGGGCCGGCCGTGAAGTACATTTCCGCGGCCCCGGGCACGCGCACGCTCACGTTGCCGTGCCCATTGGCGGAGATCGCCCCGCTGGCGACCACTCGCCTGGCGATGTCCACCACCTGACCGGTTAGGTCCTTATCCATGACACACGTTCCCCCCTGACCGCAAGGGCCGGCGAATGCGGATGACGCGCACCGTGGCCGGCCCGCGCCGAGGCACGAGCCGGCATCCCGGATGTTGCCCGTTCATTATCCGCGCTCGCTGGCGCTCCCGCACCGGTGCCGGCGTCTGCTTTCGTGCCTATGCCCGGCGGCATAGGCCGCCGGGAAAGTGCGGCCTCAGGGCAGATCCCCGCTGGTGGTGCGGTCCGTAGCGTTCTGATCATCAGCAGGACTGGTGAAAGGGGCGCACATGATCGAGATTGACGGCCTGACTAAGCGGTACGGGAATAAGACGGCGGTCGACGGGCTGAGCTTCGTGGTGGAGCCGGGGGTGGTCACCGGTTTCCTCGGACCGAACGGGGCGGGCAAATCCACCACGATGCGAATGATCGCCGGGCTGGACCGGCCGACCAGCGGGACGGTGCGAGTCAACGGCACGCACTACCCCCACGCCGCCGCCCCCATGTCCGAGCTCGGCATCTTGCTGGACGCCCGGTCCGTCCATCCCGGGCTGTCGGCCCGCGGCAACCTGCTGGCGCTGGCCCGGACGGCGGGCATCGGCCGCCGCCGGGTCGATGAGGTGATCGAGCTGGCCGGGGTGGCCGAGGTGGCAGGCTCGCGGGCTGGTGGTTTCTCGCTCGGCATGGGACAGCGACTGGGGGTGGCGGCCGCGCTTCTCGGGCAGCCGCGGACCGTGGTCCTGGACGAGCCGGTCAACGGCCTGGACC
>JBAUAY010000561.1:0-3902 GCA_049676235.1 Streptosporangiaceae bacterium | reverse complement strand
GGGGCACGGGCGTTCCTGGCGGGGTGAGCATTCCCGGGGTGGCGGGCGCTCTGGCCGCCGGGGCGGTGAGGGCGCGCCGGGCCGGGAGTGGCCGCGGGTCACGGGGCATCGTGCGGGATGCCGAGGGTACGACGGGGCGGGTGCCAGCGACGCGACGCGCGCCGGAGGCGAGGCTCGTGCCGGAGGCGGGGCAGCGGCCGGGGCCGCGGATCGCGCCCAGGGGCTCCCGGATGAGCACCCGCCGCTATGTACCGCAGATTCCGCGGGCGGTAACCGTCGACTTCGTGGCGACGGCCAAGACCCCGCTGACCCGGGCAAAGCCGCTGTACCAGGACGTGGCCGAGCGCAGCGGAATCCCCTGGGAACTGCTGGCGGCCTGCGACTGGATGCAGTGCCAGGCCCAGCCGCGCTACTCGCCGGTGCACGGCGAGAAGCTGGGCACCGGCAATTCGGACGGCACGGTTTACCGGACCAAATCGGCGGCGCTGGCCCAGTGCGCCAGCGACCTGGTCGAGCTGGCCGAGGCGGTCTACCTGATCGACCTGACCGCACGGCGACCCCGGCCGGTCCGCGAGCTAGCCAACGTGTTCGCCGCGTTCCGGTGGGGCGGGCTGCTTCGGGTGCACGGCATCTCGGCCATGGAGTTGCCGTACTCGGTCGCGGGCCTGACCGCCCAGCATCTCAAGATGCGCTGGCCCGACATCGACGATCCGCGCGCACCGGACAGGCCTGGCACGCGGTTCCGCATGCCCTTCGGAGCCGTTCCCGTTGTGCTGGGCCTCGGCTACCGGGCAGTGGCCTAACGACCGTGACCAGCGACTTGGGGTATGACGGATGATTAGTCCAGGATCAATCTTTAAAATCAGACGGGTGGCTATTTCGACGGTAAGTTGACGTCATGGCGTCTAAGCCTGGCGAAGATACCGGCTCCGGAACACAGCCGCCTCCGCTCGATGATGTCGATCGGGCCATCGTGGCGGTGCTGCGCGAGGACGGGCGCATTTCGATGCGGGCGCTGTCAGCCCGTCTGCATATTTCCCGGGCCGGTGCCTACCTGCGCGTCCAGCGGCTGGAGGAGGCCGGGGTGATTACCGGCTACACCGCCCGGGTGGACCCGCTGCGGTACGGGTACGGCCTATCCGCGTACGTGCACCTGAAGATCGCTCAGCCGGCCTGGAAGCCGCTGCGGGCCAGGCTCATGACGATTCCGGAGGTCGAGCATGCGGCGCTGGTGTCCGGGGACGCCGATATCGTGCTGCTGGTCAGGACCCGCGATATTGCCGCGCTCCGGGAGCTGGTGCTGAATAGCTTTCAGAGCATGCCCGAGGTGCGGTCGACGCAGACTGTGCTGATCTTCGATGAGCTCGGGCACGCCCCGTAGCGGCGCGGCCTACAAGTGCCTCAGGGCCTTCGCCGGGAGCTCAACGCAGTCGGCGATGAAGCGCAGGAAGCCGCCTGCCGTCCCGCCGTCGCAGACCCGGTGGTCGAACGCGAGCGTGAGCTCGGTCATCTGGCGGGGCGCGATCTGGCCGTCGATGACCCAGGGACGCTGGATGATCCGGCCGATGCCCAGGATCGCCACTTCGGGGTGATTGATGATGGCGGCCGAGCCATCCACGCCGAACACGCCGTAGTTGTTAACCGTAAACGTGCCGCCCACCAGGTCGGCGGGATCGAGCTTGCCTTCTCTGGCGCACCGGGTCCGTTCGGCGACTGCGGCGGACAGCTGCTCAAGGGTGTGTGCCTGGGCGTCACGCACGACGGGCACCATCAGCCCGCGATCGGTCTGGGCGGCGAAGCCCAGGTGCACCGACGGGCTCATCACGATCTCATCGCCGTCGATCCGGGCGTTAAGTTCGGGATAGCGGCGCAGTGCGAGGATCGTGAACCGGGACAGCAGCGCCAGGAGGCTGATCTTCGGCGCCGACTCATCGGCGTTCAGCGTGGCGCGGAGCTCGAGCATCTCGGTGGCGTCCACGTCGACCCAGACGGTCGCCTCCGGGATCTCCCGTCGCGACCGGCTGACCTTGTCCGCGACCCACTTGCGCGGGCCTCGTATCGGGATCCGGATGACCCCGGCGGACCCGGCGGCCGGAAGGACGGCCGGGGCAACCTGCCGGCGGGAGGCCGGTTCCGCCCGGCGGGCGGCCGGTTCCGCCCGGCGGGCATTAATGGCCGCGTCGACATCATGGCGGGTGATCAGGCCGCTGTGCCCGGAACCGGGGATGGTCGTGATATCAACGCCTGCGTTCCTGGCGAGCTGCCTGATGAGCGGCGAGGCAACGGGCACGCGGCCGTTGGTCACGAGCGGCGGAACGGTGCTGTCGTCCGTTGCCGCGGTACCGGGCGCCGGGGAGGCAGTGGCTGGGATTGCGGCCGGTGACCGGGTGGCCCGGTGACGGCGACGGCGCGCGCTGGACGTGCCGTAGCCGATGAGGACGTTGCCGCTCTGGTCGGCATCGCCGGGGCCGGGCGGGGACGTGACGACGCCCGGTTCAGCGAATCGGTCCGCGGTATCCACGGTGACCAAGGGCTGTCCCACGGCCACCACGTCGCCTGGCTGTCCGTGCAGCTGGGTGACGCGGCCGGCGAACGGCACGGGGACCTCGACTACCGCTTTGGCCGTCTCGACCTCGACGATGCCCTGGTCGACGACGACGGTATCTCCGGCCTTGACGTGCCAGGTGATGATCTCGGCCTCGGTCAGGCCCTCGCCCAGATCCGGCAGGAGGAACGCGGGCATCTATACGTCCGCCTTCGCGGCGGGGCGGGTCTCCTGCCACTGCATGCTGTCGATCGCGTCGAGGATGCGGTCGACGCTGGGCAGGTGGTGTTCCTCCAGGTGCGGCGGGGGATAGGGGATGTCGAACCCGGTCACTCGCAGGACCGGCGCTTCGAGGTAATGGAAACACTGCTCGGACAGGCGGGCGGCGACCTCGGCGCCATATCCGCAGAACCGGCTCGCCTCGTGCACGACGACGGCGCGGCCGGTTCGCCGCACCGAGGCGGTCACCGTCTCGTCGTCGAACGGAGACAGGCTCCGCAGGTCGACGACCTCGATGCTGCGGCCCTCTTCCGCGGCCGCATCCGCCGCCTCCAGCGCGGTGTGCAGAGTCCCGCCGTACGCGATCAGGGTCACGTCCGAGCCCGGTCGGCGGACGATGGCGCGGTCCAGAGTGGAGCCCGCGTGGTCCAGCACCGCCGTCTCCTTCGACCAGTACCGGCGCTTGGGCTCGAGGAAGATTACCGGGTCCGGGCACTCGATCGCGTTACGCAGCAGCGCGTAGGCATCCCCCGGCGTGGCTGGGGTCACCACCCGCAGGCCGGGAGTGTGCGTGTAGTAGACCTCGGAGGAATCGCTATGGTGCTCCACGCCGCCGATGCCGCCGCCGTAGGGAATCCGGATCACCACGGGGAGCGCGACGCGGCCCCTGGTCCGGTTCCGCAGCTTCGCCAGATGGCTGGTGATCTGCTCGAAGGCCGGATAGGCGAACGCGTCGAACTGCATCTCCACGACAGGGCGCAGGCCGTTCATCGCCATGCCGATCGCCGTGCCGACGATGCCCGACTCGGCCAGGGGCGTATCAAAGACCCGCGCCTCGCCGAACCTGGCCGCCAGCCCGTCGGTCACCCGGAAAACGCCGCCCAGCGGCCCGACGTCCTCGCCGAACACCAGCACCGTCTCGTCGTCGCTCAGCGCATCGGCCAGCGCCCGGTTCAGCGCCGCCGCCATCGTCACGGCAGGCGTTGTTACCGGCCCGGCGAGGCTGCGTTCGGCGATCGCGGTCATTGAGCCTCCCCTGCGTCGTCCGCAGCGACCGCAAGCTCGGCGGCAAGCTCGCGCTGCTGCCAGCGCAGGGCCGGAGTCTGCTCGGCGTAGACGTGCCGGAAGAGGTCAGCAG
>JBAUAY010000560.1:0-7830 GCA_049676235.1 Streptosporangiaceae bacterium | reverse complement strand
CTCGGTGCCGGTGGTCGCTATCACCGGCCAGGTGTCGAGCAACCTGATCGGCACCGATGGCTTCCAGGAAGCGGACATCTCCGGGATCACGATCCCGATCACCAAGCACAACTTCCTGGTCACCAAGCCCGAGGACATCGCCAGGACCATCGGCGAGGCCTTCCACGTGGCCTCGACCGGGCGGCCGGGGCCGGTGCTGGTGGACATCGCCAAGGACGCGCTGCAGGCGATGACCGACTTCAGCTGGCCGGTTCCCTTCGAGCTGCCCGGCTACCACCCGGTGACCAGGCCGCACGCCCGGCAGGTGCGCGAGGCCGCGCGACTGATCACCGAATCCAGGCGCCCGGTGCTCTACGTCGGCGGCGGCGTGATCAAGGCGCGCGCCACCGCGCAGCTGCGCGAGCTGGCCGAGCTGACCGGCATCCCGGTGGTCACCACGCTGATGGCCAGGGGCGCGTTCCCCGACAGGCACCCGCAGCACATGGGCATGCCCGGCATGCACGGCACGGTGGCGGCGGTCGGCGCGCTGCAGCAGGCCGACCTGCTCATCGCGCTGGGTACCAGGTTCGACGACCGGGTGACCGGCAAGCTGGACACGTTCGCCCCCGGGGCGCTGATCGTGCACGCGGACATCGACCCAGCCGAGATCTCCAAGAACCGCCGGGCCGACGTGCCGATCGTCGGCGACTGCCGCGAGGTGATCGCGGACCTGGTCGCCGCGGTGAAGGCCGAGTACGAGCAGGGCCACCGCCCTGACCTGGCGGCCTGGCAGGCCCAGCTCGACTCGTTGCGGGCCACCTACCCGCTGGGCTACGACCAGCCGGACGACGGCACGCTCGCGCCGCAGTACGTGATCGAGCGGATCGGGAAGATCGCCGGCCCGGAGGCGGTGTACGTGGCCGGCGTCGGCCAGCACCAGATGTGGGCGGCCCAGTTCATCGACTACGAGAACCCGGGCACCTGGATCAACTCGGGCGGGCTCGGCACGATGGGCTTTGCCGTGCCGGCCGCGATGGGCGCCAAGACCGGCCGCCCGGACGCCACCGTGTGGGCGATCGACGGGGACGGCTGCTTCCAGATGACGAACCAGGAGCTGGCCACCTGCGCCATCGAGGGCATCCCGATCAAGGTGGCGATCATCAACAACGGCAGCCTCGGCATGGTCCGGCAGTGGCAGACGCTGTTCTACAACGAGCGCTACTCCAACACCGACCTGCACCGGACGGCGGAGCGGAAGCTGACCGGCACCCGCATCCCCGACTTCACCAAGCTCGCCGAGGCCTACGGCTGCGAGGGCATCCGCTGCGAGGAGGCCGCCGACGTGGACAAGGCGATCGACCGGGCGATGGCCATCGATGACCGCCCGGTCGTGGTGGACTTCATCGTGCACAGGGACGCGATGGTCTGGCCCATGGTCGCGGCCGGCACCAGCAACAACGACATCAAGTTCGCGCGCGGCCTGGCGCCCGACTGGGGAGGCCAGAGCGAATGAGCGCGGCGGTCAGAAGTAACCGAATGGGCCTCAGGGAAGGAGCGGCAGCATGACGAGGCATACGCTGTCGGTGCTCGTGGAGAACAAGCCGGGCGTCCTGGTCAGGATCGCGGGGCTGTTCTCGCGCCGCAACTTCAACATCGAGTCCCTCGCGGTCGGGCCGACCGAGCACGAGGAGATCTCCCGGATCACGATCGTGGTCAACTGCGAGGAGCACCCGCTCGAGCAGGTGACCAAGCAGCTGAACAAGCTGATCAACGTGCTGAAGATCGTCGAGCTCGAGCCGGGCTCCACGGTGCAGCGTGAGCTCATCCTGATCAAGGTCAGGGCCGACGCGGAGAGCCGGTCGCGGGTACTCGAGGCGGTCAACCTGTTCCGGGCCAAGGTGGTGGACGTCGCGCTCGACGTGATCACCGTCGAGGCGACCGGGAACCGGGAGAAGCTCGACGCGCTGATCAGGGTGCTCGAACCGTTCGGAATTAAGGAACTCGTGCAGTCGGGGATGGTGGCCATCGGCCGCGGCGGCCGCTCGATCACCGACCGCGCGCTGCGGCCCGTTGAGCGCAGCGCTTAGATTCTCGGTACCAGACAACAGAGAAAGGCCCATTCAGTGGCAGAGATTTTCTACGACGACAGCGCCGACCTTTCCGTCATCCAGCGCAAGCATGTCGCCGTCCTCGGGTACGGCAGCCAGGGACACGCCCACGCGCTCTCGCTCCGCGATTCCGGCGTGGACGTGCGTGTCGGGCTGCCTGAGGGTTCCAAGAGCCGGGAGAAGGCCGCCAACGACGGCCTGCGGGTTACCACGCCCGCCGAGGCGTGCGAGGAGTCGGACCTGGTCATGGTCCTGGTTCCGGACCACCTGCAGCGGGAGCTGTACGCGTCGGCGATCGCGCCGGCGCTGGTGGAGGGCGACGCGCTGTTCTTCGCCCACGGCCTGAACATCCGGTACGACCTCATCACCCCGCCGGACGGCGTGGACGTGTGCATGGTCGCGCCCAAGGCACCCGGCCACCTGGTACGGCGCCAGTTCGCGCAGGGCCGCGGCGTGCCCGTGCTCGTCTGCGTCGAGCGGGACGCGACCGGCAACGCGTGGCCGCTCACCCTGGCCTACGCCAAGGCGATCGGCGGCACCCGCGCAGGCGCGCTGAAGAGCACCTTCACCGAGGAGACCGAGACCGACCTGTTCGGCGAGCAGACGGTGCTGTGCGGCGGCGTCGCCGAACTGATCAAGGCGGGCTTCGCGACCCTGGTCGAGGCCGGTTACCAGCCGGAGTCCGCCTACTTCGAGTGCCTGCACGAGATGAAGCTGATCGTCGACCTGATGTACGAGGGCGGCATCTCCAAGATGTACTGGTCGGTGTCCGACACCGCCGAGTACGGCGGCTACACCCGCGGCCCGCGGCTGATCAACGAGCAGACCCGCGAGGAGATGCGCCGCATCCTGGGCGAGATCCAGGACGGGTCGTTCGCCCGCGAGCTGGTCGAGGAGTTCGACGCGGGCAAGCCCAACTTCCTCAAGCGCCGCGAGGCCGAGCACGCCGAGCAGATCGAGCAGGTCGGCGCGCGGCTGCGGCCGCTGATGTCCTGGCTCGACGAGGACGAGTAAGCCTCAGGTAAAGGCCGCTGCGGCGGTTTTATTGCTCCGGGCGGGGTAGCGGGCCGTGATGACAGTGAACACGACCCAGACCAAGGCCCGCCGCCATACGCGCGACGACGCGGGTCCAACCCAGCGGCCCCGCCCGGAGCAGCATCACCCGGAGCAGGCACCTGAGCGGGCCGGGCATGATCACCGGGACCTGCCCATCGCCGGGACCCAGCCGGGGCGTTCGGCGTCCGCGGGTGTCGTCGTGCTGGCGTATCTGCGCCTGCAGGCCCACGCGCTGAAGTCGCTCGAGCCGATGGTGCGCGCCGACGAGTTCGACGCGGTGCACCAGATGCGGGTGGCCACCCGCAGGCTGCGTGCCACCCTCCGGTCGTTCGGCCAGGTCATCCCGCGTTCGGACACCGAACAGCTGGCCGGCGAGCTCAAGTGGCTCGGCGGGCTTCTCGGCGCGGCGCGCGACGGCGAGGTGCTCCCCGCCCACCTGCAGGCGAGCGTGCGCACCGTGCCGGTCGAGCTCTTGATCGGGCCGGTCCAGGCTCGGGTGCAAGGCCACTTCGCGCCCCTGCGGGCCGCCGCCCGGGCCGAACTGCTCGAGGCGCTCGACTCGCCCCGGTATGCCCGGCTGCTGGCCTCACTCGACCACCTTACGGCTGGCCCGCTGTCCGGCCCGCGAGCCGACGATCCCGCCCGCGACGTCTTGCCGGCGGCCGTGCGGAAGGCCTACCGGCAGGCCGATAGGCGGATGCGCCGGGCCCGGCACACGTTGCCCAGCCCAACCGGTGACGTCGCCCTGCACGAGGCCCGCAAGTCCGCCCGCCGCGCCCGCTACGCGGCCGAGGCCGCCGGTCCGGCGATCGGCCCGAAGGCCGGCAGGTTCGCCAAGCAGATGAAGAAGGTCCAGTCCGTACTCGGCGACCACCAGGACACGGTCCTCGCCCGGCAGGCGGCCAGGGAACTCGGCATCGGCGCGCACCTGGCCGGCGAGAACGCGTTCACCTACGGCCTGCTGTACGAGCGCGAAGCGCACCGGGCCGGGCGCCGGCAAGCCGACGCGCGCCAGGTGTGGAAGCGGGCTTCCCGCTCCCGCTACCGCGGGTGGATGAAGTAGGACGTCAAAGTTTTGTCTCGCATCCTGAGACTGACGTCTTGAGGGATGTCCGCTGGGCTGAGCGCTCAGGTAGTGTTGCAGGCACTATGCGGCGCGTCGTACTCATCGCCAGCCGCAGCGGAGACCTGTAAACCTGATCCAGGCAGGCCGGCAAGCCGCTGCGGGGGCTCGCTGCTGGCCGTAAGTCCTCCTCTGAACCTGATCAGGAGCACTTCCGTGTACGACATGTATCCCTGGGACAATCCCGCCGACTCTGCCTCCGCCGAGACCCGTAACTCCGGGCCCCGTTCCGTCCTCCCCGGGCCCCGTCACGTTTCCGCGGCCGAGTCTCCGGCCGCCATCCGGGCGGTCCAGGTCGCGCTCGACCGGCGTGACAACGGCGGAGACGCGATGGCCGCGGCAGGTCGGCCCGCGACTCCGCTCACGGCTGGCCGGACCCGCCAGTAAGGTTCTGGCATGGGTTCACGAACTATCAGGCTTGCCGTCGTCGGTGGCGACGGAATCGGTCCCGAAGTGGTCGCCGAGGCGCTCAAGGTGCTGCGGGCGGCGGTTTCCGGGGTCACCATCGATGAGACCAGCTACGATCTCGGCGCGCGGCGCTGGCACCGTACCGGGGAGACGCTTCCCGACGCGGTGCTCGAGGAGATCAAGGGTCACGACGCGATCCTGCTCGGCGCGGTCGGGGATCCGAGCGTGCCCAGCGGCGTGCTCGAGCGCGGCCTGCTGCTCAGGCTGCGGTTCGAGCTCGACCACTACGTCAACCTGCGTCCGGTGCGGCTGTATCCGGGCGTGGCCTGCCCGCTGGCCAGCGCCCGGCCGGAGTCGGTGGACATGGTGGTGGTCCGCGAGGGCACCGAGGGCCCTTACACCGGCGCCGGCGGCGTGATGCGCAAGGGCACGCCCGCCGAGATCGCCACCCAGGAGAGCCTCAACACGGCGTTCGGCGTCCAGCGGGTGGCGAGGTACGCGTTCAACCGGGCCACGGCCAGGCCGCGCAGGAAGCTGACGCTCGTGCACAAGACGAACGTCCTCACCTACGCCGGCGACCTGTGGCAGCGGACCGTGGACGGGCTGGCCAAGGAGTTCGCCGACGTGTCGGTGGACTACTGCCACGTCGACGCCGCGTCGATGTTCTTCGTCTCGCAGCCGGAGCGGTTCGACGTCATCGTCACCGACAACCTCTTCGGGGACATCCTCACCGACCTGGGCGCCGCGGTGGCGGGCGGCATCGGGCTCGCCGCGAGCGGCAACATCAACCCGGAGGGGACCACGCCCAGCATGTTCGAGCCGGTCCACGGCAGCGCGCCGGACATCGCCGGCCAGAGCAAGGCCGACCCGACGGCGGCCATCTTGTCCGCCGCCATGCTCTGCGAGCATCTGGGGCTGTCCGCCGAGGCCGCGCGGATCGAGCAGGCGGTCGCCGAAGACCTGGTCGAGCGCCAGGGCGCCTGGGCGGCGCGCACCACCGTGGAAACCGGCGACGACATCGCCGAGCGAGTAGCCGGCTAACCGGCTGGCGTATCTGCCTGTCGGGCCGCCCCGGCAGGACCACCCCGCCAGGCAGAGCCCGCAGGCTTGGGTTCCAGGCCAGGTGAGACCCTGGTTTCACCGGCTAGTCTTAAGATGTCCTGCCCGCGCGGGGCGAGGAGGAAGTTCGCATGACGATTGATTTTGATATCCGCCCCTCCGGGCATCCGGTGCCTGACGCCGAGCGCGAGGCGATGCTGCGGTCGCCCGGGTTCGGCCAGCTCTTCACCGACCACATGATCACGCTCCGCTGGTCAGCCGAACGCGGCTGGCACGACGGGCGGCTCGAGGCGTACGGGCCGTTCACCCTCGACCCGGCCACCGCGGTGTTCCATTATTCTCAGGAGTTCTTCGAGGGCCTGAAGGCGTACCGCCAGGACAACGGCTCTATCACCATGTTCAGGCCGGACGCCAACGCGGCCAGGTTCAACCGGTCGGCGCGCCGGATGGCGATGCCGGAACTGCCCGAGGAGACCTTCATCCGGGCGCTCGAGCTGCTGGTCGCCCAGGACCGCGAATGGGTGCCAGCCGGCGAGGGGAACAGCCTGTACCTGCGGCCGTTCATGATCGCGACGCAGCGCGGGCTCGGCGTCAACCACCCGTCGAGCGAGTACCTGTTCTGCGTCATCGCCTCGCCGGCCGCGTCCTATTTCAGCGGCGGAGTCACGCCGGTCACGGTGTGGCTGTCGGAGGAGTACACCCGGGCGGCACCGGGCGGCACCGGCGGGGTCAAGACGGGCGGTAACTACGCGGCCGCCTTCGTGGCTCAGCAGCAGGCCGTCGACCGGGGCTGTGACCAGGTGGTCTGGCTGGACGCCGCGGAGCACCGCTGGGTCGAGGAAATGGGCGGGATGAACCTGTTCTTCGTCCGCGGTGCGGCTGCTGCGCAGCCGTGGATCATGACGCCCCCGCTGACCGGGACGCTGCTGCCCGGCATCACCCGCGACTCGCTGCTCAGGCTGGCGCCGGAGCTCGGCATCAGGGCGGTCGAGGAACGGATCACCACCGATCAGTGGCAGGCGGAGTGCGCGGCCGGCGAGCTGACCGAGGTGTTCGCCTGCGGCACCGCGGCCGTGATCACCCCGGTGGGCCGGGTCAAGGGCGCGTCCGCGGAATGGCTCGTCGCGGACGGTGAGCCCGGCCCGGTGACCATGCGCCTGCGCGACGAGCTGATCGGCATCCAGTACGGCCGTCACCCCGACCCCTTCAACTGGATCCACAAAGTCTGCTAGCGGATATGTCTGCAGTTTCGGGTGTTATAGCACCCATAACTGCAGACAAAGCCGCGGGTTGCGCGGCCGCGTCTCGGATGCTGAGACAAAGGTGCCTGCGGACGAGCGAGTGTGGCACACTGTCACCGTGACGTCAGGCCGCATCATTATCGGCTGGTGCGTCGGCACCTAGGGCACCAGCCCTAGCGCCCGGGAATCATAAAGCCCCGGGACGTCGGCGCGCAGACCTCTCGCGTTCTCGCGAGGGGTCTTTTGTTTTGCGCCACGTGGCCTGACGAAAACAGACAATCCCGGGAGAATCCGATGCTCGACGACACCTTTCACGTCTACGACACGACCCTGCGAGACGGCGCGCAGCAGGAGGGCCTCACCCTCAGCGTCGCCGACAAGCTCGTCATCGCGCGGCAGCTAGACGAACTCGGCGTCGGGTTCATTGAGGGCGGCTGGCCCGGCGCGATCCCGAAGGACACCGAGTTCTTCCGGCGCGCGGCCACCGAACTCGACTTCAAGCACGCGCAGCTCGCCGCGTTCGGCGCGACCCGCCGGCCCGGCGCTAAGGCGGCCGACGACCCCCAGGTCGCCGCGCTGCGCGAATCGGGCGCGCCGGTCGTGACCCTTGTCGCCAAGAGTCACGACCGGCACGTCCTGCTCGCCCTGCGGACCACCCTCGAGGAAAACCTCACAATGATCGCGGACACGATCACCCACCTCCGCCAGCACGGCCAGCGGGTCTTCCTCGACGCCGAGCACTTCTTCGACGGCTACCGGTCCAACCCGGCCTACGCGCTCGAAGTGGTCCGCACCGCGGCGCAAGCCGGCGCCGACCTCGTCGCCCTGTGCGACACCAACGGCGGCATGATGCCGA
>JBAUAY010000559.1:0-9742 GCA_049676235.1 Streptosporangiaceae bacterium | reverse complement strand
TGGATCCCAGTGCGCTGTGGCAGGCCGGTGGCGCTACGGCGCTGTTCATCGCCGGGTTCGGGGCGGCTGGTTATGCCACCGAGCGTGACCTGTCGGCGATCGTGCGGGTCTGCTTCTGGGCGCTGCTTGCGCTGATCGTGTTCGGCATCGTGCTGATCTTCGTGCATATCCCGCACGGCGACCTGATCTACTCGGTGATCGGCCTGGTGATCTTCGCGGGCTTCACCATGTTCGACTTCCAGCGGCTGCGGCGCTCGAGCGACGTCGCCTCCGCACCGTTCCTGGCCGCGTCCATCTTCCTGGACATACTGAACGTCTTCCTGTTCTTCCTGACGATCTTCTCCGGCGGCGAAGAGCGCTAGCCGGCGCCCGCCCGGACCACCTGGCCGAGTTTCCCGGCCGGGCCGTGTGATGAGATCGTGGCCATGGCATCGTTCTGGGCCCTGGCGGTCGCTCGTGATGAACTTTCCCGGACCGCGCTGTTCGAAGGGGCCGTACCCGAGATCGGCGACGGCGAGGCCCTGCTGCGCGTCGACCGGGTCGGCCTGACCGCGAACAACGTGACGTACGCGGTGCTGGGCGAGTCCTTCCGTTACTGGGACTTCTTTCCGCCGGGAAATGGCTGGGCACCCGGCTCGGGACAAGGCTGGGGGATGGTGCCGCTGTGGGGTTTCGCCGACATCGTCGCCTCGGCCGTGGCCGACGTGCCGGTCGGCGGACGGGTCTACGGTTACCTGCCGCCGGCCAGCCACCTGGTGGTGCGCCCCGGCCGGGCGGACGCGCGTGGTTTCCGTGACGCCAGCCCGCACCGCGCCCAGCTGCCGTCGCCGTACAACGCCTACGCCCTGACCACCGGCGACGCGGCGTACCGGGGCGACCAGGAGGACCTGCTCATCTTGTACCGGCCGCTCTTTTTCACCTCGTTCATGCTGGCCGACTATCTGCAGGACAACGGCTGGTTCGGCGCCGAGGTGCTCGTGCTCTCCTCGGCATCGAGCAAGACGGCCTACGGCACCGCGTTCTTGCTGCGCGGGAAGGGCCCGCAGCTGGTCGGTCTCACCTCGGCCGGCCACCTGGCGTTCACCGAGAGCCTGGGCTGTTATGACCGGGTGCTGCCTTATGAGGCGGTGGATCAGCTCAGCCCGGCCATCGCCACGGCCTACCTGGATTTCGCCGGGCGGGCCGACGTCCGCGGCCGGATCCGCGGCCAGCTGGGCGACCGGCTGGCGCACGAGGCGATCGTCGGCGTCACTCACCAGGAGCAGGCCGGCGCCCAGGCGATCGGCGGTCCGCGTGCCAGCGTCTTCTTCGCGCCCGACCAGATGCGCAAGCGCTCAGCCGACTGGGGCCGCGAGGGACTGGACTCGCGCTTCGCGCAGGCGTGGCGAAGTTTCGCCGCCGCTGCCGCCGAAGGCTGGGTCGAGGTGGTCAGCCACCGCGGCCACGACGCGCTGCGGGAGGTATGGCTCGAAGTCCTGGCCGGCCGCAGCGCCCCCCGGACCGGCCACGTGGTGACCTTCTGACCCGCGCTGCGGAGCAGTAGGCTTCTGATCAGGCTCCCGCGGCCAGCTCGAGCAGGCGCTGCCCAGCGACCCGGATTCCGCCCGCACTGGGGCAAGACCCTGGTCGGTCAGCCCAGGGACTTTCCCGGGCGCGATCGGCCACCCGCAGGCGGGACCGTAGAGGCAAGACCACCCGTGGCACCGGCCGACGCCGGATGCACCCGGTTGACCGCACCACAGCGATTGGATCCGGAAATGCGCACCAGAACACACCCGATCACGCCGCTCGCCGCCGTCGCGAAAGGTCTCCTGGCCGGGGTCATAGGGACCGTCTGCATGGACACGGCCCGGTATGTGATGTATCGCCGTGCAGGTGGCAAGGATGGCCCGCTGGCGTGGGAATTCGCGCCGATCGAAACCTGGGAGCAGGCTCCCGACCCCGGGCAGGTCGCGAAGCGCGTGATCGAGGGTTTCACCCAGCGTGAACTTCCCGACCGCTGGGCTTGGCCGGTCAGTACCATCGCGCACTGGAGCTACGGATCGGCGTGGGCGGCACTCTACGGCGTGCTGGCCGGGTCCCTGCGCCGGCCGCACGCCCTTTACGGCCTGCCCTTCGGTACCGCGGTCTGGAGCTCCGGCTACCTCGTCCTGCCGGAAGCTGGGCTCTACAAGCCGATCTGGGAGTATGACGCCAAGACGCTGGCCAAGGACCTAGCCGGTCACCTGGCCTACGGCGCGGGTACCGGCGCTGCCTTCTGGCTGCTTGATCAAGGTCGCGAGGGTTCCGTCCCTAGTTAGTGCGCCGCGCCGCTCATATCGGGTAGCGGGTTGGCTCGGTTAGGTACGGCCGGCCAGAGGGCGTGGTCCACCGGAACGTGGCGGGGGTGGGCTGTTCGACCGTCCAGCGGGGATCTTGCTTGAGCCGGTGCTCGTGCCGACACTTTGGTCCGCCGTTACACAGGCAGCTCAGGCCACCTTGGTCGTACGGGGTGTTGTGCTCGAAATCCGCCCGGACCGAGGGACGCCGGCACATGGGTCCGGTACAGAAGGCGTGCCGGACCTGCGAGAGGTGCCGGAGCTTGACCCCGGGGTCGTGGCCGGCGGCGGCGAACCGGTGATCGCAGGTGTCGATGGCGATCGGGTCGATCATGATCAGCTGGGCGGGCTGGCCGCGGATGCCGGTGCTGAACCGCCAGCTTCCGTATCCACCGGGCGGCCCGTCCGCATCGGCGGGGGTGAAGGTGAACCCGGGCTCAGCGGGTGGGTCGTGGCCGCCCGGCGGGCCGGCCCCGCGCTGGCCGCACCGGCCTCTGGGGGGTTTGCCGCGCTCGGGTCTGGCGCATCCGTGCCCGATGGCGTGGCCCTTGTCGTCGGTGACGGTGAGGCACCAGGTGGTCTTGGGGCTGGCAGCGGAGGTGCGGGCCAGGTCGCGGGCGAGCCACGGGTCGATGGGGCCGAGGCCGGTGATCTCGCCGGGCCGGTCGGCCAGCTCGAGCAGGGTGGCTAGCGGGATGGTGAGGTGGTTGCGGCCGGTGAACCCGGCGGGGATTACCCCGGATCCGGGTGGCGTCCACGATCCGGCCGGGCCGGGCGGGGCCGAACCGCCTCCTGCTTCCGCGGCGGCGCCGTCCGGAGTGGCGGGTCGCGAATCGGTGTCCAGGAGCAGATCGAGGTAAGCGCGGGCCCGCAACTCGTCCATGCTGCCCGCCAGCCCGGCCGCCCTCAGCTGCCGGGCCCACCAGGTGATCCGCTGGTCCGCGGCCAGGACTTCGGCGGGCGGGAGCTCGCGGCCGGCCAGGGCAGCGTTGCCGCTGTCCTCGGGCCAGCGCTCCACCCGGGCATCGCGGACGGCGTCCTCCCGCCGCTTGCGGGCCTTGTCCGGGGCGACCTCGATGACGGCGTGGGCGATCGCGGCGCGCAGCCCGCCCGGGCTCAGCCGCCCCGCCCGGCCCAGGACCATCGCCTCCGCCGCCCGCGCCTCGTCTGCGTCCAGGACCCGGGTCGCCCGGGCGATGACCTCGACCTTGGACCGGCGCAGCACCCCGGTCCGGAACGCTTCCTTAGTACCCGGCAGCTTTACTTCCAGGGCGTGGGCCAAGTCCAGCATCGCGTCCGCTTCATTGCGGGTCTCGGCCAGCGCCCAGCGGACCTCATCCCCGGCGAACTCCTCCCAGCATTCCGGCATCCGCGCCTCGCCCTCCAGCGAGCAGCCGGGCGCCGGGCGGCGGCGGATAAGCTCCGCCACCGCAGCATGCTTGAGGAAACACGCGGACGCCTCGGTCCGGTCCAGGGCACAGACCAGCCCGACGATCTCGTCATCGGTGGCACCACCGAGCCGCTCCTCGTCGTAGGCGACCCGCTCGGCGAACCCCAGCAGCGCCGATCCGCCCGGCGCGACATCCAGCGGCTGCCCGGCGCCGAACCCGCCCGCAGGGCTGTCGGACGAGCCGGGGACCCGGCGCGCGGACCCGGGCTGCCCGGGGCCGCGGCGGCCGCGGATCCCGGCATCGGTGGCGGAGAGCTGCCCCAGGAGTCCCCGCCGGGCGAGATCCTCGGCGTCGGCGGCGTCCTCGGCGGCGAGCTTGTCGGTCTCGGCCCAGATCGCGGCCACGTCGAGGTCCCAGGGCATGGCGGGGTGCTCGGGGTCGTCATACTCCTCGTCCGGCCCGGGCGGCTCGTCCTCGTCTAGGCCGGGGTTCTCGTCCGGCCCGGGGCCACGGGAAGCGGGGGCTGAGTGCACGCGCCACCACCGTTCGGGTGAATGATCTTGATCGTGACCTTCCGACTACTACTTAGAACATAATAGCGAAATAGACTCTAAATGACAAGGAAGAAATCGATATTCAAACAAAGATACGTATGTGCTCTATGTGACGATGGCCGCGCCAAGGCCGATGGGACCCTGGCGCGGTGCCGGCGGTGGGATCACATGATCTCGGCCGGGTCGTGGCCGAGCAGGATCGCACCGGCGCGAGCGAAATACAGGTAGCTGTTAGAGAGAATCTTGCGCACAATGCCACGGTGCATCTGGGTCTCGAAGTGGACCGCGTACTCCTCGATGGTGAATTCCCCGCCCAAGATGAGAGCGGCGCGCGCTTCCACCACGTTGTTACGTTGCCTGCGGGTCATGATGAACTCTTTGCGTTATTTAAAAGGGTTTTGGCGCCCGGCACCACACCGGGTTAGTTCAGGTATCCAGCGTCGCGCTTCCGGCGGCCGGTCGCGCCCGGGAAAGGCCCTGGCCGGTGCCCTGGTCGCCACGGGTTCGTCCGACCGCGGGCCGACCCGGATCCCATATACCAGGGCACCGGCCAGGGTGTCCCCCGGGCGCGACCGGGCGCCCCGGAGCGCGATCGTGGATACCGGGGATAGCCCCGACGTCACCTTCAGCCGACATGCGAAGGAAGCAGTGAAATGAACGCTCGAGCGAACACCGTCGCGGTCCTGGCTGGTTACAAGGGCATCCAGGCGGCCCAGGAAGCCATCTACAAGGATCTGCACCAGCACCCCGAACTGTCCCACGCCGAGCATCGCACCGCCGGGCGGGTCGCCGGGAAACTGCAGGAATACGGCTTCTCGGTCCAGACTGGCATCGGCGGCACCGGAGTGACGGGCGTCTTGGCCAATGGCAGCGGGCCTACCGTGCTGCTCCGCGCCGAACTGGACGCACTGCCCATCCGGGAAGACACCGGCGTGGACTACGCGAGCACCGCGACCGCCAAGGCGGCCGACGGCCACGAGGTGCCAGTGGACCACGCTTGCGGCCACGACATGCACATGGCCTGCCTGCTCGGCATGGCCAAGCTCATGGCCGACCACCCCGGCCAATGGAACGGAACCCTGATCCCGCTGTTCCAGCCCGCCGAGGAAACCGGCGACGGCGCCCGGGGCATGGTCGACGACGGCCTGCTGAAGCGCATCCCCGCCCCCGACGTGGCCCTATCCCAGCACCTGCTGCCCGGCATCGCCGGGACCGTCGGCACCCATTCCGGACCGTTCATGTCGGCCGAAGACGGCATCAAGGTCACCGTGTACGGGCGGGGCGCCCACGGTGCCCTACCGCAGTACGCCATCGACCCGGTGGTGCTCGCCGCCATGATCATCGTCCGGCTGCAGACCGTCGTATCCCGCGAGGTCACGCCGGGCGAGATCGCGATCCTGACCGTCGGCAGCGTCCAGGCTGGCACCCGGGGCAACGTCATCCCCGACCACGCGGTCCTGCAGCTCAACATGCGCAGCTACTCCCAGCCCACCCGTCAGCGCATGCTCGCCGCGATCCAGCGGATCGTCCGCGCCGAGTGCCAGGCCAGCGGCTCACCCAAGGACCCTGACTTCGAGACCGTCGCCAGCTTCCCGTTCCTCGACAACGACCCGGCCACCACGGACCGGGTGGCGGCCGCCTTCGCGGCGCATTTCGGAGACAACGCCCTCGAACTGCCCCGCCAGACCGTCAGCGAGGACTTCGGCATCATTCCCGATGCCGCGGGCATCCCGTATACCTACTGGGGTATCGGGCGCACCGACCGGCGGGCCTACCTCACCGCCGAGAAGGCCGGGCACCTCCAGGACCTCCCCACCAACCACTCACCGAAATTCCTGCCGCCGCTCCACCCCACCCTGCGCACCGGCACCGAGACCCTGGTCACGGCCGCGCTGGCCTGGCTCGCAAAATTACGCCAAACGGACCTGGCCCCAGCCGACCTGTCGCTGCACGCCGCAGCCCGTTACGCCTAAGGAGGCCGCTGGAAGGGATTTCCTACCGCGCCCCCGGGAGTTATGCTTGCGCGCGGGCAACAATCCAGCTCGCGGCTCTTTGCTTGGGAGACCGGTGAACGTTCATGCTCGGCGGGGCGATATCGGCCACCTAGGCGCAGGGTTAGTGCCGGGCCGATGGCTACACCCCATCCCAAGCGAGGACGTGTCGCGCCGCTGAGAGGCCGGCGCGCCGAATCGACCGCGCTGGACGGACTGGTCGATGCGGTCCGGACGGGGGAGAGCCGGGTGCTGGTGGTGTACGGCGAGCCTGGGATGGGCAAGACGGCGCTGCTGGATCGTCTGGCCGCGCGCGCATCGGGCTGCCGGGTGGTGCGTGCGGCGGGGGTGCAGTCGGAGATGGAGCTGGCGTTCGCCGGGTTGCATCAGCTGTGCGCGCCGATGCTGGATCACCTGGAGGCGATACCGGCGCCGCAGCGTGACGCGCTCAGGATCGCGTTCGGCATCGGTGCCGGTCCGGCGCCGGACCGGTTCCTGATCGGGCTGGCCGTGCTGAGCCTGCTTTCTGAGGTGGCCGCGGAACGGCCGCTGGTCTGCGTGGTCGATGACGAGCAGTGGCTCGACCGGGCTTCGGCGCAGGCCTTGGGGTTCGTGGCCCGCCGCCTGGTGGCCGATCCGGTGGGCCTGGTGCTGGCCACGCGGGTACCCGGCGAGGAACTCTCCGGGCTGCCCGAGTTGGCGGTGGAAGGCCTCACCGCGGACGATGCTCGGGCGCTGCTTGACTCGGTGCTGGCCGGGCCGCTGGACGCGCGGGTCCGGGACCAGATGGTGGCCGAGACGCGCGGCAACCCGCTGGCGCTGCTCGAACTGCCGCGCGGGCTGACGCCGGCGGAGCTGGCAGGCGGGTTCGGGCTGCCCGGCGTGGTGCCGTTGCTGGGGCGGATCGAGGAGAGCTTCCGGCGGCGGATCGAGGACCTGCCCAAAGAGAGTCGGCTGCTCGTGCTGGCCGCGGCCGCCGAGCCGACGGGTGACTCCTCGCTGGTGTGGCGGGCGGCCGGTCGGCTCGGGATCGGTATTCAGGCGGCGGCACCGGCGGCCGAGGCGAACCTGGTGGAATTCGGCGCCCAGGTGCGGTTCCGGCATCCACTGGTGCGCTCGGCGGCACACGGGTCGGCGTCGGCTCAGGACCTGCGGGAGGTGCACCACGCGCTGGCCGAGGCCACCGACCCGGCGGCTGATCCTGATCGCCGGGCATGGCACCTGGCTCAGGCCACGGCGGCTCCGGATGAGGACGTCGCCGTAGAGTTGGAGCGCTCGGCGGGCCGGGCTCAGGCGCGCGGAGGCCTGGCCGCGGCGGCGGCGTTCCTGGAGCGCGCGGCGATCCTGACGCCCGATCCGGTTCGCCGGGCGCAGCGGCTACTTGCGGGGGCGCAGGCCAAACGCGACGCTGGCGCGCTGGATGCGGCGCTGGGGTTGCTGGTCGCGGTCGAGGCCGGCCCGCTGGGCCAGCTGCAGACCGCGGAAGTGGAGCACATGCGCGGGCAGATCGCGCTGGATCAGCGGCGCGGCAGCGACGCAGCCCGGCTGCTGCTCAGCGCCGCCCGCCGTCTCGAGCCGCTCAACGCCGCGCTAGCGCGTGAAGCATACCTGGAGGCCCTCTGGGAGGCCGCGATGTGGGCCGGTGACCTGGACATCCCCGGCGGGCTGCGGGAGGTTGCCGAGGCCGCGCGCGCCGCACCCCCCGGACGCCATCCGCCGCGTGTGGTCGATGTCCTGCTGGACGCGTTCGCGCTGCGGCTTACGCAAGGCCACGCGGCGGCTGCCCCGGCGCTGGCTGAGGCCATCGAGATGGTCCTCGCCCTGGATTTCGGCACCGACGAAACCGGCCGCTGGCTCTGGCGCGCCGGGGGGAGGATAAGTCAGATCATCGCCCTCGAGCTATGGGACGCCGAATCCTGGTATGCCCTGGCCACTCGCCAGGCCGAGTTCGCCCGCGGCGCAGGCGCCCTGGTGCACCTGCAATTCGCGCTCAACTACCTGGCCAGAGCCCACCTGCTCGCTGGCGACCTGGCCGCGGCGGCGCTGATGATCGAAGAAGACCGCCTTATCGCCGAGGCGACAGGGAACCCGCCGGTGGCCCACAACACGATGATGCTCGCCGCCTGGCGAGGCGGGGAGCGAGAGGCATCTGAGCTGATCGAGGCCAACCTGCAGGAAGCGACCGCACGCGGTCTAGGCAGGCTGGTCAGCTTCGCGGCCTACGCGAGCGCGGTACTTAACAACGGCCTGGGGAGACACGATGTCGCACGCGACGCGGCGCGGCAGGCGTTCGACCGCGGCCAACTGGGATACGGGCCCCTGGTCATACCCGAGCTGGCCGAGGCAGCGGCCAGGACCGGTGACGTCGCCCTCGTCACGACCGCCCTGGAATGGCTGTCCGAACGCACCCGTGTGATGCCCACCGAATGGGCGCTGGGGATCGAGGCCCGGATCCGGGCCCTGCTCAGCGACGGCGAGGCCGAGCCCTACTACCGCGAGTCGATCGAGCGTCTCGGCCGGACCCGGATCCGTGCCGAGCTCGCCCGCGGTCACCTGCTGTACGGGGAGTGGCTGCGCCGCGAGCGCCGCCGTGTTGAGGCGCGGGAGCACCTGCGCACGGCCTACGAGATGCTGGACGCGATGGGTATCGGGGCGTTCGCCGAGCGGGCCCGGCGTGAGCTACAGGCCACGGGGGAGACCGCCCACAAGCGCGCCGCCCAGGCCACCGTTAGGGCCACCCTGGAACTGACCGCGCAGGAGGCACAGGTCGCGCGACTGGCGCGCGAGGGCCTGTCGAACCCGCAGATCGGCGCGCGGCTGTTCATCAGCACGCGCACGGTCCAGTACCACCTGGGCAAAGTCTTCACCAAGCTCGGCATCACCTCCCGCAGCCAGCTCGACCAGGCCCTACCCGCCGACCTGGGCGCCGCCCCGTCCCGTTAGTCACACCGGCCGACCCGTGCCTCTCACTAGCCTCACGGGTTCTTCGCACTGTGGCCTGCCCGGGTGCCCACTGGCGAGTTGGACTGTGCACTGGCGGATACGAACGCTGCCCTGTCCGAATGAGAATCGGAGGGTAGCAAGCGCCGGACGACCACCACGCGGAGGAGTGACACCGTGACCACCTGGCTGAACACATCCTTCGAGATGCAGTTCCGGGTCATCGACGGACTGACGGTCCGGTTTGCCCGCAGCGAGAACCGCGGTGACCACGTCCTGCTGCTGAGCCCGTGGCCGGAAAGCCTGCTGGCCTTTGAGCCCGTTTGGTCACGACTGGCCGAAGATTCCCACCTGGTGGCCATCGACCTGCCCGGCTTCGGTCATTCCCAGCGCCTCGATGCGCTGCTGTCGCCGCGGGCGATGGCCGAGTTCGTCATCCGCGCGGCCGACGCCTTCGCGCTCGATCACCTGCACCTGGTCGGCCCAGGCACCGGCACCGCGGCCGCGCTGTTCGCCGCGGCTGCCCACCCGGACCGGCTGCGCAGCCT
>JBAUAY010000558.1:0-4342 GCA_049676235.1 Streptosporangiaceae bacterium | reverse complement strand
CCAACCCACTCAGTGCGCAGGGCCTGGCCACGCCCTACCAGCTCACAGGCACCGACGGCCAGACGCCCGCGGCGTCGGGCTGCCAGATGACCAACGCGGCCAACCTGGGCGCCTTCGTCCAGGCCACCATCCTGGACCCGCGCACCGGCGCCCTGTCGGTCTATAACCCGCTGGTCGTCACCCAGGGCACCACGCCGGCCATTGCACCCACGGTGCCGACGCTGCCGGCGAACGCGATCGTCACCATCGATTTCGGGTTTAACGGCACGGATCTGTTCCAGGTGGGCGCGACGCCCACCGCGCTGCAACAAGGCCGCTGCGTCAACGGCCAGCCGGGATCGATCTTCGGCCAGGTGTCGTTCTGCAACGGCGTCCAGTTCTTCAACACGGCCTTCGCGTTGGAGCGTGAGGGAAGGCTGCGCGTGCCGTCCGAAGGTACCTCGACGAAGATCGTGCCGACGGGAGGTGCGGTGGGGACCGGCAACGACTGCCCGGTCACGCGCAACTTCGACATGGTTGACCAGGATCCGAGTGACAACGTGACCACCGAGTACCTGCTCAACCCGACCACCGGCCAGACCGCGCAGGACACGACGGCCAATGCGGATAACCTGACCGGGTCCACGTTGCTGCTCAACGGCAGCGACAACACGCTGCTCGACCTGTTCATGGACCCGGTCCTCGGCTGCACTCCGTTCCAGGTGCCTGACCTGGCGAACAACGAACAGCCGACCAGTTCCCAGGCGCTTGACGAGCTGCTCGCGGCCAAGAACCAGCCTCGGATCACGGCGCTGGTGCCGGAGAACGACGAGATGACCCTCAACGGCAACGGCCAGTTCGACACGGCCAAGACCGACCTGTACCGCGAGGAAGTCGGCCAGGCTCCGATCAACGCGCAGAACAACCAGACCAGCAGCCCGGCGATGTACTGCCAGAACATCGTCAACATCCAGACGCCGTTCCTGGCCGCCAACCAGACCCTGCTCGCTACCGGGCAGGCGCCGGTGGCCGGAGTCGGCGACAACCTGCTCACCTTCCTGGCGAACAGGCTCAACATGTCCTTCACCAACCTCGACTGCCAGAACTTCGGCCTGACCAACCCGGTCGCGGTCACCCTTAACGGGGCCGGCGCGGCCGTCGCGGCGACGTTCAACACCACGCCGCAGAAGGCGACCAACGCCGGTTCGACCGTGATGCCTGGTCAGGGTCAGCGCCACGGCCGCGGGCACCACATGCTGATGAACCCGTCCGGAATGTAAGTACAGGACCGCAGCAAGCATGCTCTTGCGCCGGTCTGCCGGCCGAGCGGATCAGTCCGCGACTCGGTGGCCCCGGGGATCTCCCCGGGGCCACCGAGCCACCGGCCAGGCGCGGGCCGTCGCCCTAGGTCCCGATCAGACGCTGCCTGATCAGGTGACAGGCCGACCGCCATTTCCAGACCAGCTAGGAGCATCGCAGTGCAGGACGACGGAAGCGGGAATCACTCAGAGCGTCCGCGCGATGCGAGCGAGTCGCCCGCGGCCACTGCGGTCACTGACGACGCAACGGAATCCGGCGGTGAGCCCAGGGAACCCAGCCAGGCCTCTCCGCCGTCCAGGCAGAGCAGGAACGTCAAGCTCGTCGGCCTGGACATCGGCGGCTTCGCGATGCCGATCAACCAGGCCCTCGCGATCGCCAGGCAGATAGACGCCAAGGGATAGACGCCAAGGCGCGGCATACCTCCTAGTGCTCCGCCTTTCCCCAGACTGCGGGGCGGCCGGTCCGCAACCGGCTGCCCCGCAGGGGCCTGTCCGGCGGGTTATCGTGGAATCCAGGCAGCCGTGTTAGTCGGAGGTAGACGTGGTGAACTCTGTGTTCGTAGTGGACGCATGCCGGACGCCCATCGGCAAGGTGAAGGGCGTGCTCGCCGAGGTACGCCCCGATCACCTGGCCGCCGACATCATCACGGCCCTGATCCGGCGCAACCCGTGGCTGGACGTGACCGCGATCGAGGATGTCTACTGGGGCGCGGCCAACCAGGCCGGCGAGGACAACAGGAACGTCGCCCGGATGGCGGTCCTGCTGGCCGGGCTGCCGGTGGAGATACCCGGGGCCACCGTAAACCGGCTCTGCGGATCCGGGATGGAGGCGGTCTGCGACGCGGCGCGGATGATCGCGGCCGGCGAGGCGGACGTCTGCCTGGCCGGCGGGTCGGAGTCGATGACCCGCGCGCCATTCGTGCTCGGGCGTTCCGCCGACCCGTTCCCCCGGACCATGGACCTGGCCGACACCAGGCTGGGCTGGCGGCTGGTGAGCCCGCGGATGAAGGAAATGTACCCGCCGATCACGCTGGGCGAGACCGCGGAGAACGTCGCCGTCAAGTACGGCATCACCCGGGAGCGGCAGGACGAATGGGCGCTGCGCAGCCACCAGCTGGCCGCCGCCGCGCGGGACGCCGGCCGGTTCGACGCCGAGACGGCGCCGGTCACCACCTCACGCGGCGAGGTCAGCCACGACGAGGGAATCAACGCACGTCTCACCCTCGCGGACCTGGCCGCGAAGGCCCCGGCCTTCCGCAAGGGCGGCACGGTCACCGGCGGCAACTCCTCGCCGCTGAACGACGGCGCCGCCGCGCTGCTGCTCATGTCGGCGGACGCGGTACGCCAGTCGGGCGCGACGCCGCTGGCCCGCTACGTGGGTGCCGCGGCGGCCGGCGTGCACCCGGACTACATGGGGATCGGGCCGGTGCCTGCCATGAACCGGGCCCTGGGCCGGGCCGGCTGGCAGGTGGACGAGCTGGACCTGATCGAGGTCAACGAGGCGTTCGCGGCGCAGTCGGTGGCGGTCGTGGACGAGCTCAAGGCCGACCCGGACCGGGTCAACGTCAACGGCGGCGCGATCGCCATCGGGCATCCGCTCGGCTGCTCCGGCGCGCGGATCGTGACCACCCTGTTGCACGAGATGCGGCGGCGCGGCGCCGCCCGTGGCGCGGCCAGCATGTGCATCGGCGTGGGCCAGGGCATCGCCTCCCTCTGGGAAGCTCCCTGAGCCTGGGAAGCTCCGCGAGCCTGGGAAGCTCCCTGAGCCAGGACTACCCGAGTGCCGCCGTGCCGGCGTAGTAGTTCCCGGTGGCGGAGGTCTGGAGCGGGGCGGTGGCGGTATCCGCCGGCAGTGAGGAAGGCGAAACGAACGTGCTGCCTTGCGGCCCGGCCATCACGGCCTGGCCGAGCGCGCTGCCGTGCAGGTACTGCGACCAGGTCAGGAACCACTCGGTCCAGCCGTCATCCCATTTGCCCGCCGCCGTGCTGTTGGTGACGGTGATTGGATCGCCGGGGATGGACATGTTGTAGTAGGTCTCCGCGGCGGCGGGCGGCAGGTTCACGCAGCCGTGGCTGACGTTCGAGGTGCCCTGGTTCACGACCGACCAGGGAGCGGAGTGGTAGTAGTCGCCGCTGAAGGTGAACCGGACCGCGAAGTTGACCAGTTCGTTGTAGTAGCCGGCGCTGCCGGGCGCGCCGCCGCCGATCATGCGGACCGGGTTGGACTTCTCCACGCTCACGTAGCTGCCGTCCGGGGTCGGCAGGCTGGGGCGGCCGGTGCTGATCGGCCACTGGTAGGCGAGCTTGCCGTTGAGGTAGATCTGCGTGCGGTGGGTGGTCGTGCTGGCGACGGCGATCAGCGACCGGCCGATGTCGAACGTCTGGGTCAGGTTGGCGGTGGCGTACACGCCCTGGGCGCCCTGCACCCCGTTCAGGCGGCCGTCGAAGCTGACCGTGGTGTTGGCGGGCCAGTAGTCCCGCGGCCGGAAGTACAGGTGCTCGTCGCCGTCCCAGTACCAGGCGCCGATCACCGGCTTGGACGTGGTGAGCTCCAGCGACCGCTCGACGGCCGCCTTGTTGGTGATCGGCGTGCTGAACGTCAGCATGATCGGCATGCCGACGCCGTAGGTCTGGTTGTCCCCCTCGTAGATCAGCGTGGAGAAGGTCTGCGCGGGCGTCAGGGTGCGGAAGGTGCTCGTCGTGGTGATCTTGTCGCCGCTGCCGTCGGTGCCGGTGGCGGTCACCGTGTAGCTCTGCGACACGTCCAGCTGGCGCGCGCTGCTGTGCCAGGTCTTGCCGCCGCCGCTCAGGCTGCCGGACACGGCGTCGCCTGAGGTGTGCACTGTGACGCTTGTCACCTTGCCTTTGGGGGCGGTGACGCTGATGCCGGCCGAGGGATCGACGCCGTGGCTGCCGTTGGACGGGGTGATCTTCAGGTCCGCCGCGAGCGCCGCCGCGCGCGCCTTGGCGGCCGCGGCGGCCTGCGCCTTGGCCTGACTGGGGGAGGGGGCGGGGGCGCTGCCGCCGCACGCGGTGACCAGCAG